>NZ_NFKD01000014.1:0-74194 GCF_002160215.1 Bacteroides sp. An19
TATTAAAAACATGGAGGAATAACTATGCCTTATATAGACGATGAACTGCTGGAAAAGATGATCAATACGATGGCGGAAGGATTTGCGCGTATCGAAAAGAAGCTGGAACGCATGAACCGGCAACGGGACTGCCTGGACGGAGACCAGTTTTTGGACAATGTGGACCTGGCGGAACTGCTTGGCGTGTCGCAACGGACATTGGCACGTTACCGGGAAAAAGGGAAAATACCTTATTACTGTGTGGATGACAACGGGCGGACACTCTACCTTGCTTCGGAAGTACGGGATTTCATCAAGAGCCGACGGAAATCTTTGGATTCGGGAAGGACTGAAAACAAGCTGAATACGACTTGCAAAGTAAAGAATATCAATCAATAAAAGAAACTGTATGGAGAAGCTGTTTTGAATTCCTATGAAAAGTTTTCATGACTTGATGCATCCGTTTCCGTATGTGTTTTGGGCAATGAATTCAAAAACAGTTCCCTACAGATGTAAATCTTTTCTTCGATAAACTACAAAACGCCCTTTAAAAACAACCATAAGATAATAGGGGACAAAAACAAAACACCTATTAATATTTTTTAAACCAATTTTCCATCCTAAAATTTATAAAGATATTCTTTTTACTTTTTGTCAAGTAGAAAACCGGGAATTTGTAATTGAAATGGTGGAGAAAGATATTTCAAAATAAAATTGCAAAAGTAAAAATCTTATAGATTGAAACTTAGAAATAAAAAATCTCCTGTTTTTTAGCTCCATAATGGAAATAAACAAGGGCTAAAGCAGGAGATTTTTATGTTATAACTTATAGATTATAAGTAAACCTATCTCAATTTTTCATTTTGAACCTCATAAATTTAATGGTAGTATTCTACGTGAATATTGATACCTTTCTTGTGTTGGCAAATTTACAAAGTTAAGACTTGTTGAATGTTAGTTCTGAATAACGAATCATCATTATACGGGAATCCCTGTGTTGTAAAAATAACTGGGGGGATATTTGCAATATTGCCAATATAATTGAGGAAGATATGCAAATGGACGTCATAAGCATACACAGTCTTTCCGACTAATTGAGGGAGAATATCAGAATCAAACGATGGTGTCATTCTGATAGTAAGGTCTGTTTTAGGTCTACCTCCATCATAAATCGTTTGCACGTCAGAATAACTGGTATTCCATACAAGGTCTTCGTTATCAGTTTGAACATTGGAATAGAGATTCTGTATCGCTGCAAGAATACAAGTATCAATTGTATCTGGGGTATTCTTGTTGTATGTTCTTGTAAAAGGACGAGTATATACTATTGTTCCTCCACAATCACATAAATGATGTTTGAACCTAAATCTAATTACTCTTGCCACTTTCCAATCTGGAATAGGAAGCATTACTAATTGAACATTTGGTGTTGGCATAAACATTTTTATATTAAAAAATTAATGATATTAGAACTTACAATATGATTGTTGAAAATCAAGCCTTTCAGCCCTTATAAATAATCCACATGCCATTTATCCTCGTCTATGAATTTCATTTTTTTATTATCTATCAAGTACTTATCCTCCTTTTTAATAATTGTATACTGTAGGTATTTGTTATCATTTTGTGTTATTACAGTAAATCTATTCTTTCTAGTTTCTTGTGTGTCAATTACCTTTTCCTCTTTAGGATCATAAATATAACTTCCTTCAACTCCCCATGATAGAGCATTTGGACGGCTCATTTTTCGTTCCTTATCTGTACAATATTTACTAATTATAGAAGCTGCCTTTTGCTTCATCATGCGAGTAGCTTCGTCCCATGCCAACTGAGTATTTTTCTCTAACTCGTTACAATACTTCTCCCATTCATTCATTTCTGAGATAAAATTTTGAACGAGTTCTTCAATCATTTTTTTTGTAGTATTATCCATATCTTAATTGAGTATTAATGAAAATTATTAAACTTCATTGTTTTTGTTTGTCCATTTGGAGTAGTATATGAGTATATTATATTAGTAGGTCTTGTTCCTCCATTCTGATATTTCAATTGAATTGAGACATCAACACTACCATATGTTTTAACAGCATTTGCAATTTCTGCTTCAAAAAGCCTAAATTGACCTCTATTTATATGTGGATCTTGAGGAAAAACATGATCAATACCACCAGATCCCCCTAAACGCTTTCCAATAATATGACCTGCATCATCTGTATCAAATCCTAATCCACGAGCTTGTGCTATAGATTTAGCATTTGTTTTTGTGCCAGTACCTAAATCACTACTGGTTATTGTTGCTTTTGCTGTCAATATTTCGTTTTGTAAACCACGGGTATAAGTAGGTATAACAATCCATCCTAGGATATCAAATATAAAATTAGGATTATCCACATATCCATAAAAGGTTGGATTATTTCCTGCCAATCTAATAGGGTCTTGTGAAATATATCCTCCTAAATTAGGTAAATAATATCTGAACCTATTATAGTACAGTCCTGTTTCCTCATCCGCATATTGTCCCTGAAATCTGAACGGGCAATCGAACTCCGTTCCCTTGTCAACGGCAATCACTTTACCGTATATATCCAGTGTGCAATCCCAAGTCTTGTTTCCCTGCCCGTCATACATCTGGATAGGCGTACCCAAATAGTCGGACACGATGGAATACTGCTTGCCACCCTGGATCTTTGCCGCAGGTACAAACGTGCCCGCCTCGAACACCCAGGTGGTAACATCTTCCACCGGCTCTTTTGGAGGGGTGTTTTTCTCTTCGTCCGATTGCAAGCCGATGGCTTTATAGCTCCATTCGTGTAAAGGCACGTTTCCGTCCCACACCCAGCGTGTGACTTTGCCGAAATACCGCTTGGCGGTACGGCGTCCCAACGCGTCGTAGCGGAATTCCACGGGCCTGCCGTCCGGACGTATCACTTTCTTCAACATACCGTTGGACGCCCACTCGTAGAGCCATCCCATGCCCGTAGCCAGGCAGCGGATGCCGCGTTCCTTTTCCATGCGCTTGCGGTCATGGGGCACGGCGTTGTCCTGTAACTCCTTGAACTCGCGGAAAACGAGGTTTCCCTCGTCGTCGTAGTGGTAGAAGGATGACGGGTCTTCCAGCAGCCGTCCTCCCGCACCGTACTTGCGGTCTTTCTTCTCCTGCGTTTCAAATAAGTTGCCCACGAAGTCCGGCACGCGGTAAATCACGTCCGTTTCGGAACCGTCTGTCGTTTCCTGGCGGATGAGGAAGTCGAAACGGTCGTAATCGTAGCGCATGAGCGTCCCGGTCAGCTCGTTCTCCTTGGCGAGCAACCGATTGGCGACGCCCCACTCGTAACGGTACGCCCCGCGCTCGATGCCGCCCGACCGCACGGACTTGCGCACCTCGCGCCCGAAACGGTCGCGTTCCGTCCTGACGGTCACACCGCCGGAGAAGGTGCGCTGCACCTCCAGCCCGGTGTTGTCACGCACCCAGGACGCCTGCCAGCCCTCGCCCGCCTGCATGGTCTGCAAATAACCCTCCCGGTCGTATGTATGGCGGATGTCCGCGCCCAGACTGCTGGTGATGCGGGTGCAGTTTCCCTCGCTGTCATACGTGCGGCTGACGGTATATTCTCCCTGTTTTTCCCCGGTGACCAGTCCCGTCTTCCTGTCACGGGTGAACTCCAGCAGGTTCTCCGCGTTTTGTGCCTTGACGAGCAGCCCGTCCTTGTCATAGGTGTAAAGGGACACCTCGCCGTCATACTGCTCCTCCTTCAGGATGTGGTCCAGCCCGTCGTACAGGTATCCGGTCCATTTGCCGCCGGGACGGTTCACACGGGTGACACGTCCCGCCCCGTCACGCTCGTACTCGCGGCGCAGGCCGTCGAAGCCTGTCTCCGTAATGACCTGGCCCAGCCCGTCCAGCCCGAAGAAATAGTTGTCGCCCGCCTCGTTCCCGATGCGGCGGAGCTGCAGCTCGCTGTTGTAGCCGAAAGTGATGCGGTGACGGTCCTGCTCGCGGCTTTTCAGCACGCCCAAAGCTCCATAAGTAAATTTGACTTCACGGATGTTGTCGGCAGCATGGACCAGGTTGCCCATGGCGTCGTACTCGAAACGGTGCACGTTGCCGTCCGGCTCCTCAAGGCGGATGAGGTTGTCGGCACGGTCGTAGGCATAGCGGGTGGCGTTGCCTTTCACATCGACCGCCTGCACGAGCCTGCCCCTGCCGTCGTATTCCCAACGGCGGAACAGCCCGTTGGGGAACTGTAGCAGTTCGAGGTCGTACCTGTCGTTGAAGGTGAGCGTGTAAACCCGTCCCTGTCCGTCGGTGATGGTGCGCAGGACTCCGCCGTCGTAGGTGTATTCCACCGTTTCCCCGCTGAGCGTGGTGCGGCTGACGACACGGTCCAGCTCGTCATAGTCCCATGACAGCTCCCTGCCTTCCGGTGTGCGGAGCGAGGTCAGGTTGCGGTTCTTGTCGTAACTGAGGAACGTGTCCTCGCCGTTCTCGTCCGTGATGCGGACGGGCTGCCCGGACTCGTTGTAGGCCGTCTTGCGGGTATATCCTTCGGGATTGACCGTGACCTCCAGCTCCTGATAGCCGTTGTACTGCCGGCGGGTAATCCCGCCGTTGGCATCCACGATCTTGTAAATGAGTTTGTCTTCGCCGTAGTAGTATTCGGTCCCGGCATCCTCGCCGTTGCGGATGCGGGTGCATCCCTTGGCGTAGCGGATGGAGTATTCCATCACGCCGCCGTCGCCCCACGTATGCACGCACCGGGCATTTTCGCCCCTGCCCTCATATTCCCAATGGAAGGACATGCCTCCCTGGTTGGTGAGCTGCACGAGCAGGTGTCCGTCGGCATAGACGAAATGCTTGCTGACATCCAGCGCGTCGGTGGTCTCCACCATGTCGCCCCGTCCGTCGTACCGGTAGCGGACCAGTTTGACCTCCTCGTTGTCCTGCCGGACGGACACGCAGCATACACGGCCCAGCCCGTCGGTTTCCACTTTCAGGCGTTCGCCGCGGGAGGATATGATGCCCGACAGGCGTCCGGCGGAGGCGTACTCGAAACGGATGCGGAATCCGTCTTTGGTGGAAATGTCCGACACCATGCGGTATCCGAAACGGTTTTCCGGCCCGCCGAAACGGTATTGGAGCCCCCGGATGTCGGTGAGCAGGTAGCCCTGCTCGTCGAGCGTCCAGAGAAGCTGTTCCTTGCGGTCGAAATGGGAACCGCCCGGTTCCAGCACGGGCAGGAAGGACTCACGCCCGTCGGAGTGGCGGAAAAGGAACGCATCTTCCTCCAGACGGCGTATGCCCAGGTTGTAGCTGTGGTGCCAGTTGTAGCCCAGAGGACCGTCCACGGCGGCGTCGCTGTAATAGGTGCGCTCCCAGACGATGGGGATGGGACCGGGAAGCTCGAAGTCCACATTGGTATGATACACCCTGCCTGTGGCGGCATCCACCGGCTCACCGAACGTCTTGCACTTGATGGGCTGGAGAATGTCCGCCAGCCTGTTCTTTCCTTTCTGTCTCAGCCAGTCGATCAGGTCCTGGAACTTGTCGCCCAGCTTTTTCCATAACTTACCCAGTCCCTTGAGGCCGAATTTCATGGCCAGGGCGAACATGTCGATGGTGGGCGGGCCTCCGACAAGCACCTGCTTGCCCACCGAGGTGATGGTGGACAGCATGGAGGTGGGGGACATCAGCGCCTTGCTGACCTTCTTGGGCTTGCCCTTGCGGGGGACGGTCGGTATTCCCACTATGTTGCAGGACAGTGCCGGATGCGTCAGGGTGGAGCAGGGAGCACCGTCCGCCAGTACCGTCGAGCTGCCCATCCACATCTCGGACTCGGACATGCCGCTGACCAGCGGCGCGGAATGCAGGACGTATGCCGGCAGATGCACGATGCCGATGCCCGCCTGGGCGATCCACTGGCCGTGGACCTTCACGGACGGGGCCATGCCTTTGAGTATGCTGCCCGCCACGCCTGCCACGCCGCCCGATGACGGGGGGATGGCAACTGCCAGGCTTGCCATGAGGTCGGCCATGAGGTCGTACACCTTGCCCACGTGGGGCACGGGCATGACGGGGGAAGGCGGCGTGACCGTGGGGTGCATGTCGATGCCTACGGACAGGTCGCCGAACTTGGCCACAGGCATGCCCGGCATGGAAGGAAGCGCTCCCGCCAGGCCCGACTGCAGCTTGTCCAAGGCGGACTTAGAGGCCGTAAAAAGGTCCGAAAAGCCCCGTCTGACGCTGTTGCTATCAACGGCGTCAGCTATATTTTTGAATACATCTGACATAGTGAGAATTTTTTAGAACATAAAGAGGGAGTAGCCGAAAGGTCCTGTCGAACCCTTCAGTTACTCCGGAAAAGGCTTATTTATGCATCCTGCGCATAATCGCTGTTCCATTCATTTTCATCATCCCCCTTTGTTCCCTCCAGCTTGATGACAAAGCTCTTTGCCGGAAAATAGGGAGTCAGGTGAATGTCGAGGAAGATACGGTCCTTCTGCTTCGGGTCTCTCTCAAAGCGCAGGATCTTGAACTTTTCAATCAGGCGTCCGGGACCTTGTATGCTGTCCAAGAAATTACTAATTTGACCGCGTAAATCCCTCTCAGCCTTGCTGTTCCAATTTTCGAAAGCACGGCGGTTAAGAAAATCCATCAATACTTTTGTCACCCAATCGAACACACGTACCACCGAATAGGTCTGCAAGCCCAGGTTGTCACCGTTGAACAGGGTCTTGGCCGAGAAAGCCATGACTTTGCCGTATTCCTTTACCATCGGTATCAGACCGATTTTTTCTATTTCGGAAATTTCGCTTTTCTTCAAGCTAAAAGCCACACTGTCCACCTCGCTCATGGAGCCGTACTTCTTTCCGGCAGTGACCTGTGCCATCACCGTCTTATAGACACTGCCTGCCAGTGCAGCCGAAGGCGGAATCAGCAAGTCCTCCGTTTCTCCCAGTTCGGCATAGCGTCCACGTCCTACCAGGTAGTTGCAGGTCATGCAAACGTTGGACTTGTACACATCGCCACCCGTCAGGTTGGAATCAAAGAACATCTCGATCACATCGTCGGGTTTTTCAAGGTCAGCAAAATCGGTGAAAATCATGACCTTGTTGTCATGCGCTATTTTTGCCCATTTCTCCACCACCTTGTTGGAACCTAGGTATCCGGGGATTACCAGCAGGGAATAGTTGGTGCGCAGGTCCAAACGGTCATAGTTGGCACGAAGCTCGTCGGCAATGGCGTCGATGAAGAAAGAGTTGTCCAAATCGGTAAGCTGCGCCATGGACGCATTGACGATGGATACGTTCTTAATCTTGTCAGAATCCGTATTCTTGTAGAAAAGCATGACTGTGCGATAGGATTTTTCCAGCTGTTTCACTTCTTCTACCGCCTTCAGCTGATTTTGAGAAAGCAGGTCAGAAACGGCAGCAGACTTTTTCTGGCACAAATCCACCATTTCGCTGATGGACTTGCCGTCTTTCAGCATATCTATCCACATCTCAATCCTTTTTTCCAGTTCCTTACGCTCGTTAGCCCGTTCCCGGTCAGTAAGGAATATATTCCGGCGTGCCTTACGTTCCGGATTCAAATTCTGTATGCCGTCCACCGAAGATTCCAAGACATTGAAACCTCCGAACTTTGCCAAAGCCTGTAACTCCGCATTCAAGTTTTTGGTTTGTACCGCAGCCTGCTGTTGCTGTACTACGGTTTCCTTCTGTGTGTTCTGTTCACTCATGGTTCTCATTCATTTACAGGGTTAGACTTCTCGTTTCCTTTTAATTCGTCCAACATGATAGACAGTGTATTGACGAACGCCTTGCGTGTGGCCGGGTTTTCCAAGACCCGTTGCAGCACCTTGTTAGACCGTAATGATTTCTCCATCCTGTCAGCGAACTGCTTTTCAGCATTCAATCCCGACAGGAAAGGACTCTGTTCCGTCATTTTCTTCACGGAGAAGTCTCCCACATTGTGGAAACGAAAGTTTTCTTCTACAGGAGCACCTTCCGCATCAGCGAACTCGATATCGATTTCCGGCTGGAAATGTTCAAAGACTTCGTCAATGTTAGTCAGGCCGGTGACCACTTCGGGAGCTACCGGTTCGTCCTTTGTCAATTGCTCAACCAATAATGTCCGGTTCTGTGGAATTTCCGCAATACCTTCGGAGGCATCCATTTTCACTTCATTTCCGCCTATTCCGTAATTTCCTAAATCCATACTTAATCTGTTTTATAATTAAAAAATATGTTAGTAAATCTCATTCAACCGAAAATCTTACTTTTTCTTCTGGCCTTTGCCTGCTGCATGGCCGGGTTCTCCACCAGTTGTTTCCAATCCTCTCCCAACCATTCCTGAAGCTGGCGTTCCAGAATCTCCATATCAATCGGCGCACGTACCTGCCTGCCAATGTGGAGCGCCAGATATGCCGCATAAGTAAACGTGGAGTTCCGTCTGATTTCTTCGGAAAGATAACTCCCGGCTGCCAGAGCGAGCAGAAAATACTCGAAAGCCTGATTCAGCTGTCCTTCCTCATAGCATAAAAAACCACACATACGATAGCCTTCCATGACATAGTAGGGGTCTTTTTGTCCGGTAGCTTTCTCCGCCAGTCCTTTATACAGCGCAATTGCTTCCTCTCGTTTTTTCTCTGCCGTCAGAACAGCCGCTTTCATGGAAGTTGCCATTTTCCAGTAGCTATATCCAGTCGCTTCGCCATTATCCATCGCCTTTTCCGCTTCCCTGATCGTGTCGTCGCTGTACTTTATGCTATGTTTGTATTCCCGAATCGCATAACACGCTTCAGCGGCGATGAACAGGGCGGACGTCAATATATTCGTATCCTTCAACTCCCTGGCAATATCCAGCAGTTTCCGGATTTCCTTGTTCAACAGTTTCCAATCCTGCTTTTGTGTGCAATCCATGACGGCGCTCACCTGCTGTTTGAACCGGTTTTCGGGTGCAATCAGGTCATTGCCTGTATCAGCCCGTGCCATCCGGTTATGCAGGGCCGCCGCCATATCAAACTTGGGACGGATATGAATTACAGCCGAAGATTCATCCAGATTGACACTTCTGTTTTTCTTCATGTCAATGGTCGTTAATCGGATTCCCTGCGGAATCCCTTCTTCCAATGCCTTCTTGAACCATTCGGTCCTGGAAAAGTCCCTTTCCTGTCCCGGAGGAAAATAGATGCAGAAACAGGCATTCTCCAACCCGGATATGCATGCCTTGAAGCGCAGCATCTCTTTCCACAGATTGGCTGTCGTATGTTCGACAGACGTGTCCGGAACATATTCTTCTTTCAACAACCCATCGTGCCGCAAGGCCTTGATGATGTCGTATTTTTCCTCCACTTCCTCTGAAAACCAGCCGGCATATTCCTGCCACAAGCGTTCGGTGTATTCATCCCCGCTTCCCTCACACGGTGTGTCAAACCGGAAGAAAATATCTTCGAACTGTCCTACGGGCGAACGCTCGATTTCCAGGAACCTGTCAACCAGATCCACATCGTTTTGTCCGACAATCCATATAGCCAGTTTCCAGTCCTTCTTATCAACAATATCCGCCCAATAATCGACAGCCTTGTAGTATTCCTGTACAACAGACGCAGATGCTCCCATATCCTGATGGTTTTATGAATTTAACTTTATGACTCCTCCTGTTACCGCTACATCGGCTGTTCCTTCGATTGCCAGGTTCGTGCCTTTGACCGTGCCTTTTTGAGTGCTCAAGTCATATTCTTTGGAAGCCTCCTGCTTGATATTGGTTCCGCTGCTGCCGATTATCTTCTTTTCACCGCTGAGTATCATGTTCTCACCGCCCGACAACAGTGTAATGCTTTTCCTCCCTTCAATGGAAATCGTATCAGACTGCAAGCCGATAGACTTGCCATCCATGATAATAACCGACTCTTCTTCGTTGGTGATGGTAACGGTCTTCTTTGCCATTATACTAATCGTATCTTTTCCGTCCAGCAGAACAAGCTGTTTCCCAGTCTGATCCATGATAGTGATGCTTCCCGTCTCATCATCAAAAAGGATGGTGTTCCCACTTCGGGTAATGATACTTTTCAGTTTGTTGTCCTTGTCTCCGCCTTTTCCCGAATCCTTGTGAAACATGGCTCCGGTCACATAAGGACGGTCCGGATTGCCGTGCTCATAACCGACCATCACCTGGTCCCCGACTTCCGGGACGAATACCCATCCCCGATTTTTGGATACCGCATTGCTTGTTCCCGCATTAGGAGTCTGTACCCTGATCCAGTTGGTTGTTTTTCCTTTTTTCTGCCAATCAAAGACAACCTTCACGCGTCCCTGTCCTTTTTCGTCATCATTCTTCTCCACCGTTGCCAACTCAGGCAATGCCAACGGCATTTTCACATTGGGCACAGGGATGTGTGTCATTTGGTCCGGGATGCCGACAAAACTATTCACATAATGCCCGTCCCGATGCACTTCGTGGGTGATTTCGGTGATACGGAATTTGCCTAAAGGCGACAATTTCATCCTATCCGGGAAAGCCACGTCGATAACCTCTCCGATCCTGATCAGACATGTCTTGCCAATGCCTTTTATGTTCAAGAGGCCGGCACCGGATGAATTCTTTACAATTTTCATCTGTTCGTCCAATCCCGCCTTGTCGGTGACATGCGGATTGGCCGCAGAAGTGGTGCGGGCACTGTAAGCCTTTTCCGAACAACCATGAGCTATGGACTGGAGGTCGTTCATCCCTTCCGGTTTTGCGGGCGTATCTGCATTATGTATTTTGTTCTCCTGCGCTACATAATCGTATCTGGCAGATTTCCCGGGTACCAGATTGGCTACCAAGCGTACTTCTTCCAAATCCACATCATACAAGATCTTCGTAGGGTCGTCCTCCTTGTCCGGCTTGCCAAAATAAGTTTTGGCGCCATCGTAATAAAACCATTCCCCATACAAGGCTGAAAGGCGGTTCATAAAATCAAAGACACTTTCGTTGTATTGTGCCATGTAAGGAATAGGCAAATTATATTCAGGATTAGAGACCAGATTGACTTTTCCGTACTCCTGTGTCACTTCCTTTATAATGGCGGATAAGGTCTGGTCCGTCCATGAATCGAGTGTTTTATTATTTTCATACAGTATAGTAGGGCTTGCTCCATGAATAGCCACTCCGCCAGTTTCGCCCACACTTCCAATCATTTCCACCTGGTTGATAATTCCCTCAAAATCATAACCTTTTCCAGTCTGCTTGTGGACAAATGAAATGTTGACGGTCTCCCCAATGTAATTGATGAATTTCTCCGGAGTCTGTTGAAAAGTGTTGTTAGGCGACAGATAGTTTACAATTATAGTAAACGTATGATGCCGGTTGAAACCTTGATGAAGACGTAAAGAAACGAATTTTTGTTCTTCCCCCTTCACTGTGACTTTTGTGGCTACCAAATTCAGAAAACTTGCTCCCATACTTATACCTATATAAATTTCATTTAATAATCCGACTGGTCGGTATGTTTTTGAGTGCCGAAATAACCGGAATTGGTATATTCCGGCACTCTAAGAATTTGACTAGAAACAACCGTTAGTTGTTTTCCGGCCAGTCTTGTACAAATGTAGCATCAGCCATCTTCACCGTTTGAGCAGAGATGGAGAATTTGATCGTCATCGGATAAGAGTTTGCTACATTCAGTGCCTCCTCATACTTCACTATATACCCGTTCTCAAATACCAGTTCCTTCATTTTGGCATCCTCGTCTGCTTTCTTGAAGACGATGTTTCCGTTTACAGGCTGGTACTGCTTGAACATTTTGTCCAGTACAATCGTATCCGGAGTTGATTCAACCTCGACATTGATTGTACCACCATAGATGTCAGATGCCGGACGACCCTTAGGATCTACATCACGGTTGAACTTGACATCCCATCTCAACACATCAAACTCTTTCGAGTCCGAGAACTTAAATGACGCTTTAAATGCCATATTCTCAAAGTTTTAAGTTAATAAAAAGGTTAATTCTGAAATTTATAGCCATCCATGACCGGTTGCCCTATCATTTTTGACTTCTGATTTCGGTGCCCAATATATGGCATTTTGCGGAAATAACAAAGCGTTTTTGGAAAAAAATTCGATTTTTCCCGAAAAAATGCCCTCTGGCATGAAAAAAACAGCTCTAAAAATAGCTGATTTTCGTTTTTTGCCTTATATTTGCAGTGTTCTCCTGCGCAATTTTAAATCTTATTGATTATGGATACAGGAGTTGGTTTCATTAATCTTGATGATTCTGTAAAAATTGCGCTTAACATAGCACAGGCAGTGGCCCGTGAAAATGCGAACGAATATTACACGCCGTCGCATTTGTTAAAGGCCTTACTTCATAAAGAAGTAGGGTTAAGGGATTTTGTATTAAGTATAGGCAAGGATTTGGGATATTTGGAAGAATGGGCAGATGTCCATATCGAGCAATGCCCGAAATCTACCCAGTTGTCTGAAATCAAGCCGTCGGAAAAGATTGACAGCCTATTCCGTACTGCCGATGACGTACGTATAGAACTCGGACTGTTTGACATTAATCCTATATGTGTATTGGCTGCTCTGACAAAGCCGGGAGTCGCCTATTCAAGTGACCAGCTCAAATCCTTTCCCATCCTGGAAAAGGATATCTGTTCCATATATTATAATAATGAGCCATCGGGCAATTCTCCTGTTCCCATGACGGAAAGTTCTGTCCCGGTATCCAACCCATCTTCCTTTTTAACCAAATACTGCATGGATCTTACTGCCGTTGCAACGAACAGTCTGCATCCTGTAATCAACCGTGACCGCGAGAACCGCATGATCATGGAGATTTTAGGCAGCCGAACCAAATCCAATGTGCTGATTGTCGGCGATGCCGGAGTCGGGAAGACGGCTCTGGTTTACGGACTGGCGTGGGATATTGTGAACCATAAAGTACCCTCCTTCCTGGAAGGAGCCCGTATCTTTGAACTGGATAACGCCTCACTCATAGCCGGAGCGACGTACAAAGGAGAAATAGAAGACCGCCTGAAAAATATCCTGAAAGAACTTCGCGGCATAGACAACGCCATTCTGTTTGTTGATGAAATCCATGTATTGCTGGATAGCCGTCAAGGAAATTCGGGTGCCGGAAATGTGCTGAAACCAGAGTTGTCGCACGGCAACCTGACCGTGATAGGTGCCACCACCATTGACGAATACCGTAAGATCATCGAGCCGGACCATGCCTTTAACCGTCGTTTTGAGGTAATACAAATCAATGAGCCGGACATGAAGTCCGCCATTCAGATGCTGCATTCCGTACAGAAACAGTATGTGGACTACCACCAGGTGAAAATCAGCGAAGACGCAATAGCCGAATGTGTGCGCCTTGCCAAACGGTATGTGAAAGACCGCCGTTTGCCGGATTCAGCCATCGGACTGCTGGATATGACACTCTCTGCCATTAAGATGGTGAATGAAACGGGGAAAAACGATGCGGAAACCCTGCTTGGCCAATTGGACGAAATTGAGCAGGCGGAAAAGGATCCTGTAGAGAAGGAAGAGGAACTGAGGGACCTGATATTTCTGATGCACAATAAGTTAAGTCCAATCCTGTTAGGGGTTATACCTGACGAGGCGGATGTACAAGAATTGCAGAAGTATGAAGAATTAGCAACTTACCTGAGAAATGCGTTGAATGCCATTCTCCAGTTTACTGAAAAGAAAATAGAGGAAGTCGGAGTCTATGAAGTAGCCGCTGTCGTTGCCAGCAAGACAGGTATCCCTATCGGTAAAATACAGTCCCAGGAAAAGGAACGACTGCTCAATATGGAGGAGTATTTGCGACGCAGGGTCGTCGGACAGGACCGGGCGCTGAAGACATTGACGGATGCCATTCTGGAATCCCGCAGCGGCATGAACAAGCCGGGACAACCCATCGGCTCCTTCTTCCTGCTGGGACCCACCGGAACCGGAAAGACCGAACTGGCCAAGGCCCTGGCGGAAACACTGTTCAATGACGAGAAATCCATGATCCGCTTTGACATGTCGGAATTCAAGGAAGAACATTCGGCCGCCCTGCTATATGGCGCGCCTCCGGGATACGTGGGCTATGAGGAAGGCGGCATGCTGGTCAACAAGATACGCCAGCAACCATACGCCGTGGTGCTATTTGACGAGATAGAGAAAGCGCACCCTTCCGTATATGACATTTTCCTGCAAATCATGGATGAAGGAAAACTGCATGACCGGCTGGGAAAGGAAGGGGATTTTTCGAACTCCATCATCCTGTTCACCTCCAATGTGGGAAGCGAGTGGTTGACAAGACAACTGGAATCGGGCAATGTGCCGACCACCAACCAGATAATGGAGGTGATGGGGCAGTATTTCCGTCCGGAATTCCTTGCCCGCCTGTCGGAAATCGTACCGTTCTCCCCTATCAGCGAAGATATCCTATTGAAAATATTCGATATACAATTCAACGGGGTCAAGAAACTGCTGGACAAACAGGGTATCAGCATCATCATCAGTGATGATGCCCGAAAGATGCTTGCCCATAAGGGTTTTACTCCCAAATACGGCGCACGCCAAGTGGCCGGCGTAATCCGTAACTATCTGCGCAGACCCATATCGCGCCTCATCATCAAAGAGGAACTGTGCCAGGGAAAGACACTGGAGGTCGGCCTGGATGAACGAAACGAATTAACCTTGAATATTCACTCCTAAATTTTGTATGCACTATGTTTGGATATACAGTATTCTTAAAAATCGGCAATCTGGCAGCCACCTCGCTGACAGATATGTATAAGGACAGTTACCAACTGATAGGTTGTGAATTCGGATTCGCCCAAGGGATAGATGTCAAGGGACAAGTGCAGACGGAAGTCAAGGGCGGAACCTTTTATGTGACCTATCCCCACCTGCCCAACCGGGACATGATCCAGTGGATGCTGGATGCGCGCAAATATCAGAGCGGCGCCATCGTCGTGCACGACAACCAAGGCTCCGCGCTTGAGAAGATACTCTTTGAGAAAGCGACCTGCGTGGATATGGAAATCAGCTATATCCGGCAGGGTAAGGGCTATATTGCGACCAAACTGACCGTACAGGCACAGAAACTGATGTTCGGTACAGAGGAATTTGAAAACCAGTGGGTACTCTAAAAAAGATAATGCTATGGGACTCTTTAATTTTCCACAAGTGGATAGCGATGTGAATGTCATATTCAGCATTGACGGCGACGAATATGCGGTAGAACAGTTCAAGATAGGTTTCCACCAGCCTGTTGACGGGAACAAGAACCAACCGGAAGGAGAAGTGCGCGGAGGGCGAATCATGATTGTCCTTTCGCAAACGGTGAAAAACAATATCTACGGATGGGCCATCAAGCCGTGGGTGAAAAAGAACGGAGCGGTGCTGTTCAAGACCGGTACGTCCGGGGTGATATTTGAGGTGGCGTTTACGAATGCGTACTGTATAAGATTACATAGAAGTATAGAAGCTATAGGAGGGGGATTAACAACAACTTTAATTCTATCTTCAGAAAAAATTATGCTTAATGGTATTGAATTTGATAACTTTTGGGTAAAATAATAGAAGCTATGATAGAATTAGATGATTATATATTTTTAAAGATGATAGGTTATCCATATTCAGGGAAAGTAAAGGGTGATTATATTGTTGTTCAGGAGAAAAGTTATTTTGAGAATTATTCTAATGATTCAATAGTTTATGAGCCTTATCTTCAATCATCTTCTCGTATCATTACTAATAATGATAACAATAACACAGAAGATGATGATACAGATAGCTTATTGTATCAAATAAAAGAGTATTCAAATAGTTTATATAAATATATATGCGATAAATACCAAATAGTATCTGATCATTTTGTGAACTTTTCTAGTGAATGTAAGTCGGAAATTATAGAATGGTATTCATTAGTAAGAGTTGCTGGAAGTATGACTAAAGATTGGTTTTTGGGAGAAGGATATGAAACTAGGCGATTTTCTAATGATAAAGTAGCTCTTTGTATGAAAAATAGTAAATCTGTAGATAGAATACGAAAAGATTTTTATACAAAAGCTAAAAGAGTTGGGTATATAAAGGGATTAACATATACATCAGGACGAGGTACTTTTGGATTAACAGGGCTTTTTAATGCAGGATTAGACCCTATAGAACAATTTGTTGGTTCTTGTAGAATTGATATTACTTGTAGTGATGGTAAAAATTTGCATTTTGTAGTGTGGAATAAGACTAGTTTTAATTCATTCTTGTATCATATTGGTTCTGGTATTAATATAATATTAGAAAAAGTGAACTTACCTCAAATGCCAGAGTGGGAATGGAATAGAGAGACTTTTAAATATATGAGTAATATGGAGCAATTTTATGAATGGGATGAACCAATTGATTTTCAGCTTTATAAATAATGTAAATATGAAATTACTATATTTTGTTCTGCTTTTTCTTTTAAGTAGTTGTGATAATATGTATAACAAAAATGTAATAGGAAATTTCTATCTAACAGCAACAGAATCATTAGATGATTTGTGCTTAGTATATTATGAACATAAATCAAACTCATATCCAGCAATTATTGCATATGGCATTTTTAGTGTTCAATATAATTGTGAATATATTATTGTTAAAAAGCATCCTTTTTTAAATCCTCAATCAAGATTAAGATTTGATGTGAATATTACAGAATTTTACATAATAAAAAATGTTCATACTGATTTTTTTGAAGATAAAAATTGTTTAGGGCCATTAAATGAAGAAATGTTCATACAAAAAATAAAGGAATTAAATATTGATAACCTAAAAGAGTTTAGTATAAAAAAATAAATTTATGAAACAATATAAAACATTAATTATTTATTCAATCTCCAATGACCCATCAAAGAAGTCATTTGAAGAAGAACTGGAGAAATACGGACTGGAACGGATAGGAACGCAAGACATCTTCGCCCTCCCATTGGAGGAATACCGGACGAAGGTGCAGGCATTCAAAGCCTACCTGCGAGCCTACGCCCGCCAGCATCTGAACAGTCAGGACACGGTGCTGTTCGTGGAATCACGCATGAACGAGGAACGGACCCTGACCGCCATGCTACAAACCAATCTGACGAGTGAAGAAGAATAAAAAAACATAAGGATATGAGTGCACAATCGTATATCAAGTTCTGGACCGCCGAACCCTCGGAGCATGAGGAAGTGCAGGCATACGACCTGCTGGACTATGAGTATGACTTTGAGAAACAGACCCGTCCGAACGGGCAGGCAAGCGGCGAGATACACGGAGGCAGGATGCGGGCAAGCATCGCGGGATTCCCTACGGAAGAACTGCTGGAATGGATGTTCAATTCAAGAATCCTGAAAGACGGGGAAGTGATGAACACATCCGGCCTGAGCGGTGCGCCCAAGGAAGTTATCCGTTTCAGAGGCGCACAATGCCTTGAACTTGACGTGCATTCGACAGTAAAAGAAAGCCGGACTTCGCTATCCATCCATTTCAGGGAAATGGAAGCCGGGGATTCGTGTCACTTAAACTTGAAATCATGAACTGGTTTACCTCTTTGTTCAAACGAAAAGACTCCGCCGTGCCGGATGATCGGTACGTGATGCGGCTGACCGTCTGCCACGAGACCTACGCGGTAGAGGAGTTTGACCTGAAATTCAAACGCGATACCGACCGCAACGGACTGCCGGAGGGTGAAGCATACGGCGGCTTTATCACCTGTACGCTTACCGGCATGCCGGGGGACGGACTGCTGAGATGGGCCGCGTACAGCAGGATGTACGAGGACGGAGACCTGCGGATTTACCGGAAAGACGAACCCGACCAACAGGCCGCATTCGCCTTGCGCTTTACAGAAGGCAACTGCATCCGTTTCCGGCGAAGAATAGACCATACCACCCATGAGTACAGCATCGTCCTGCTGTTTGCCGCGAGAACACTGAAATTTACGAATGAAGAATTTGAAAACGAATGGCGCTGACGTATATGGAAACGAAATTTTGCAAACTGCCTTTGGACTTTGAGGCCCTGCTGAACGAAGATGTGGGAAACAACCATCTTGCCTCGTGCAACGAGATTGATTCGATTGACCAATTTATCGAGTTGCTAATCAGCACGGCCCCCGGAGAACATGCCTTTGACAAGGAGTTCGGCTGTGAGATATTCTATCTCGACTTTGAAAGCATTGTCTCCCATACCCGTTGGGAAGGACAATTCTCAGAATACATTACGAAGGCAATCACCCGATACGAAAAACGTCTTACGAACGTATATGTACGGGTCAGCATAGATGACGCGACCCTACAGGACAGCGTATCCGGCGTTTCGACCATCAAGAAACGCGTTCAGGTATATGTGTATGGCACTCTGGTACACACAGGAGAGAAGCGGTGCTTTTATTATGTGATTTATTTAGGTCCCATTTCAACCAGATAACAAGGTATATGAGCATAGAGAAATATAACAAGGAACAGATCAGGAACCGTATGCTAAAGTATGCTGCGACTTTCTGGGGAATCAAAAAAGCCGAAAACTTTGATCCGGTCGTCAAGCTCCTGCTGGAAGCATTGGCCAATGAAATGTACATACTGGGAGAAGATTTTACCGCCATCGAAACAAGGTTGCTGGAAAAGACCGCCCGGATTCTGACACCGGGTATCCTGACCTTCCCTTTCCCCGCACACGGCATCGTACACGCTTCTCCCGTCGAGCCCGTTTATCTGATTACGCGAGAATCGGGCATGTATTATGAAAGCGATTCGCTGATCCGGAAACTGTCGACAGGAAGTATTTCGTTTTATCCGGCATGTGATACGCTGCTGCATAAAGCCGACATAAGATATATGGTCTGCAACAACCTCCTGTACCGGATAGACCATACTCTGGAAAAAACCATGATTGCCCGTATGGAATCCAGAATGACTCCGCGTACCGTTTGGCTCGGTCTGACTGTGGATGAATCCATTACCGACCTTCGGAATTTCTCTTTCTATCTTGATTTTCCAAATCTTACGGAAAGCTATGAATACCTGTTCCTGCTTCCCTGTACGGAATGGTCCGTCAAGGGAAAACAGGTTGTCATGCTGCGGGGAATCTACGAAAAAGACGATACACAAGATAACCCCATCCGTGCGTTTTTCCAAAACTATGATACGATGTTCCTCATAGACAAGGAAATCATGGAAATCTACAATAAACATTTTCTGAGCGTCCAGCAGTCTTTCCCACTTGATGATTCCTGCAAAGAAACATTGCCAGAAGAACTGTATCCTTGTTTCAAGGAAGCCGTGCGGGAAAAAATGCAGGACAAACTGGTCTGGATAAAGATACAATTCCCCGCCCATTTCACTGCAGAGGTTATGGATGAACTGCAAGCTGGAATCAATATCGTACCCGTCGAAAACAAACTGTTACGCGAACAAGTGACTACTCTTGAAGACACTTTCAGGGTGATTCCCTTGCGGACGGATAATTATGAATCCCTGTTGTCCGTACACAGTGTGAAAGACTCGGACGGGAAAAGCTATCATGAACTTCTGTATCCGGAAGGAAATTCCAAGTCAGGCTATGGCACGTATTCCATCCGTAAAGGAGGGTGCGAACGGTTTGATTCCCGTTCTGCCAAAGAACTGTTATGCTATCTGCTGGATCTGCTGGATGATGAGACCCATGCATTCGGTTCCGTTTCGAGTATCAAGCTACAGGCACTCGCCACCCAAATGGAGCAACTGATGGCACAAATGAAACAAGCAGTTGACAACATGAATGAATTCAGAGAGACACCCTACTATCTGATGATCGACCAAGTATCCGGTAAGAGCCAGGTTACCGTCAAATACTGGACCACCAACTGCGAGATAGGGAACCGGATACAGGCCGGTGTGGACCTGTCGCCCAATGCCACCACTTATTTGGACCCAAGGACACTTGCGCTTGTCAGCACCACCTATGGCGGCAAACAGGCTCCCCAAAACCGGGAACGCATAGACATTTACAAATACGGTTTCATTTCACACGGCCGTGTATTGACCCAGAATGATATTATCAGTTTCTGTAAGAAAGAGCTCGGAGAACTGCTGGTACGTACGGATGTCAGGAACGGGGTAGAAATCAGCCCGATGCCCAGTGAAGGGCTGATACGTACCAAAGAGGTACATTTGATTCTCAAAGAAAAGCTGGACGACCCGTCACAGGAGAAGCAGATGAAAAACAATCTGAGGACCAAGCTTTCAGCCTGTTCGCCAGATACATTCAATTACCGGATATTCATCGAATACAATAAAGCCTAAATAACTTATAGCATATGGACCCAGTTACCCAACATCTCATTTCATCGTATCTGTTGATGCCCCTGCTTACCGTAATTTTCGGGATAGCAGCCTATTTCATCGCACGGAAGAACAGACTATTGAACAACAAGAAACTGATTGTTTATCTGCTCGTGTGCAGTATCGTGCTTGCCCTGCCCGGGCTGTCCGGATTTATGGACTACAATTTCATGCCCTATATCTATATCCTGCTGGTTATCCTGTACTGGGTTGGCGGATATTATAACCGGTACATCCTGCGTAAAGTGTTTTCTTCAGGCAAGGAGATGCCCTCTTTCGGTATACAGTGCCTGATGACAGTCACGGTCATGCTGTTAGGTGCCGGAATTTTTTCGGTCGTCTTCAACCTCTGCAACGAACTTCAATACGGGATATGGGCTTCGACCTGCATACTGCCTTTTGTATTTCCCCTTCTATATACCCAGACGGTAAAAAGCTATTTCGACATCCCCGTGGAAATCTATAAAGTGTGGAAATATTCGGAAGAATATGATTCAGAAACCCTGTATATCAACCGTGAACGAAGTATCGTCATCGACGTGGACATTTTCCGCAGGGTAGATGACCCGGTATCGGAACGTATCACCGGCAAGGCCTCCGAGGATGTCATTTTCGGGCAATGGTTCCAGCGTATGATTGATGACTGCAACCTCAAATCGCCCTCTTCGCCCATCGTTTATCAAAATGAAGGAGGAGCATATTATGAATGGGTATTCTATACCAAATCCTCTTTTTTCAGAAAGAGGTTCTATATTGACCCGGAACTTACACTTGCGGAAAACAAGCTGAAGATGCATGATGTGATTATCGCCAAACGGGTAGCGAATGAACTAGTAACATATAAGGAATATTAAAACGCAATATTATGGCAGGAAATCAAAATAAAAGGGGCAGCTATCCGCTTGTGAACTGGGCGGACGGCATGCCGGTCAAGAAGGAGCACTTCGTCCAGCAAGAAAACCATTTTACGCACCGGCTGTGTGAATACCAGTCGTATCATCTGAACCGTACGAACTATGGGCTTTTACCCTTCAAGAAAGGAGAACCCGTTTCCGGAGATTTCAGCATCACGGAACTTGTCACGGGAACTTTGGAAGTCCGCCTGAAACGGTGCCATGCCATTACTTCGGGAGGATACCTGATCGATTATGACGCAGGAGACAATGATGAACTGACGGCCAGTTTCCATATTTCTGCCGATGAAATGGAAGACAAAGATCTGCGATGGGATGTCATCCTGATGGCCGATCCATTCGAGCACCGTCCTTCAGGTATTCCGGACGAAAAGGAATTAAGTCCCCGGCAACCCAACGCATTGCCCAACTATGCGTTAAGCGTACTGCCGACAGGGCAAACCAACGGAGGCGAGCTGGGCAGGCACTTCCTGCTGATCGGACGTTTGCGCAAGAACGGCAACCGCTGTGAAGTGGACGGTAACTTCATACCTCCCTGTACCAGCATGTCCAGCCATCCTGACCTGAAGAACTATTATGCCAAATTCGGGCAGCTTGTTGATTCCATCGAAAAAGCCTCATTCGATATTCTCGCCAAGGTGGAAAATGCGGAAAAGCAAACGGTGCTGGCCACAAGCATCGGCATGTTGTGCCGTCATATCATGCTTTTCATATCCGACATTTATTTTTCCTATCGTAATGAAGGGCAATACTATTCCCCCTTGCGTTTTCTGAATGTATTTTCCACACTGGCACACCACCTGTACGTATGCCTGAGTTTTATGAGCAAAGAGGAAAAAGAAGACCTGTTGAAGTACTTCAATGAATGGAACGGCATCACTCCCGGTGCATACGAAGGGCTGTTGCGGGAAAATTGCGGCTTGCTGTATGACCATCACAATATCCGTCAACTGATGGTAACTACAGAGCGTTTCCTATACCTGTTCAATGACCTATGGACCACTCTCAGCCGTCTTGAATACATTGGCAAGCACAAGGAGAACATCGTGGTTGCCGAACGTTCCAGACACCCCAAGGAATCCAGTGAAACACGTTGGAACATATTGGACTAACCTTAATACCCGGAAAGTTATGGCAGAAGAAACTGACAAAATCGTATGTTTTGACGAACGCTCCCATCCGTTCAATTTGCCGGACACTGACTTCAAAGCGGAAGTGGTGGCCAGCGGACTGAAAGAAAGCGGCTACGATGCGGAACGCACCCTCATTTCCAGGTTGGGGGACATACGGCGTGGCTTTTCGAAAGACATCCACGATGTCCACTCGGAATATTCCCAATACGACCTGACAGATTACCTGTATCTCTATGTGAACAGACGAAGTATTTATGACACACTCCCCGAAGGGATTTTCCATAAGAACCTCTATCAGTCCGACAAAAGCTCCAAAGAGCAGATACTGGATGAAATCCGGATTCACCGGGATGAAGAGTTCTATGCCCGGCGCTTCTTCAAGCCTTTCGAGATAACCCTGGACTACATGCTGGTGAGTTTCCAAAACAAGGAACGCCGTATCGATGAAATGAACGTGCATCCAGACTTTGTAAGTATATTCTCCGACCAGTGGCCGGTGCTGAAACTGCTGCCTGTCCATCTGGCGATTATGCTTATCCGCATGTTGGCCTATATGGAACAGATTACCGTCAGCCCTTCCAAAATAAGCGAGTGCATGAGCATGCTGACCGGAGTGCCTATTCGTCTGCAAAAAGGAGAGAAAAGCGTAGTGGAAGCAGACCCGCATCTTGTCCCTAAACTGGGAGAATGCCTTTTGGGAGACACCATGGTCCTGGGGAACCATTTTGCCGACGGCACTTACCAAATGCTGTTGGAAATCGGCCCGCTATCAGCACAGAAGATGGAGACCCTATTCTCCGATACCATTGACCGCCAGATACTCAGTGACCTGATGGACCTGTTCCTGCCCGCTGACAAGGAAATACAAGTCCGTTATATCATACAGCAGGAGGACGCCCAGTTCAAGCTGGGAAATCCAACGGAACAAGGAGCCTATTTAGGAATCAGCACTTATTTGTAACCCATAAAACACCTATTCTATATGAAACCGAGAAATAATACGGAAGTAAGGAAAGCCTATCTGAAATTTTCCTGTTACCTGACGGGTTGCGTCATTCTTGCCGTGGCCATATTTGCCTGTTTCCTTAAAACGTCCAGTACGGAAGTGAAGCGGATTACGGAACAGACATTGAAGTATGATTATGTCTATGCCAAAGAACTTTCGTTGTCAAACAGCGTGGATTCGGTCTATCAGTACATGAAGCTGATGAACACCTCGCCACAGATTAACGATGTTCTTCTGCAAAGTGTTGTCAGCGTGCGAAAAATGAACCTGTTGAAGTATATCCAAAGTATGGATGACAAGGATTGCAGGCTTTACAAGCAACTGCTGGGGAACATCAACATGTTCCTGAGTGTAAAAGACTCCATCCGCCTGTTGAGCATCCAGGAAGAGATGGTAAAGAAAGACCTGATGCAATGTATCCAAGACAACTGGAAGACACGTCGCAACCTGAATGTCGGTTCCAACAGCAACCAATAAAACTGCATATTATGAATGACAATAAAAAAACACTGAACAAGCGGGAGACCCTGATGGGGCATATCTATGTATTCCTGTTCTTTTTCGTAACAACCGTGGTATGTTGTCTGGCAATATTCATGTGGAATTCGGATTTCAAGATGTTTGAAGAGAAGGAGTTCGTGAAAATAAAGATGGACCGTATCAAGGATTTCCAACAGGAACAGGCCGACAGCCAACTGGCCATAGATTCCCTGTTCCGTAAAATCGAAACCTTTGAGCCGGGGGTACATGCCCAATATGAAGAAGACGATATCCACTACCTGATAAACAACCTGCGCAATATATACGAAAGAAACAGTTGGGACAAACGGTACAAGCTGTTTATGCACATAGCCGACTTTTATGCCATGTGGTTGGCAGACAAAAAACAATTGTGGAGTATCGAACAAAACATACAACTGTTCAAAGCCAATCTGGAAGAATGCGAGATCGGATTGCAGAAAAAAGAAGAATACCTGCGCTCAGGCACTAAAAATAAATGACATGGGAAAGATTTATACCAGAAAGATTCTGTTTGTAGCGGCAGCCATGCTGCTGTGCATACTTATTGCCGTGCTGATCCGGATATTTTTCTCCAGCCGGACCGTGCGGATGACACTGACCCCCATAGAAGTGGAGGTCGGAGAACCCATCTATTATGCGGACAGTACCCGCAGGGCAAACACATGGCTCTGGGAGTTCGGCAACGGAGATGTCTCACACGAACGAAACGGACAATATGTGTTCAAAGAACCGGGACGTTACCAGGTACGCCTGCAAGTGGACCATTCGCTGGAAAAGAAGCAGATCATCACCGTACGGAAGAAAACAAACACTTACGGGAGCGAGCAGCTTGTAAAAATGAAAGCTCCGGCGAGCGCTTTCCAAGGTGAAATCGTGTCTTTCAAAGGATACGGACCCTCGAAAGAGTGGCGGTGGCAATTCGGCGAATCAGGAATCGTTGACTCCCGAGAACAAAATCCGCTCTATGCCTATTCGGAACCAGGCGAATATGAAGTGCTGCTGACTACGGAAGATACGCAATACCCTGTACGGCACAAGATTAAAGTCCTTCCCCAGTATACAGAAAATGACTCTACTGATGTGCTTGTCATTATCGGAAACGATATCCGTGAACATTTGCAGGCCATCGTGGACGGCAGACCGTTTAATACCCATTATAACTATATTCTGAAAAAATATCTCTGTGGGAATCCGGATATAGCCGTCACTGTCAACAACCATAAAAAGAATGACTTCTATTCTTACTGCCAGGGGCTGAAAATCATCGCGCGAAAGAAAACAGTGATTGATGAAGTGTTTGTCGATATGGGCGATGACCTGAACAACGAATGCGTCATGCAGCTGATGGTGACCCAACACGAACGTTTTTCCGAATCAAAAAAGTAATGCGCCATGAAAAAGAACTTTATATCGCATCTGCTCCAGACTGGATGTATTTTCAGCATTGCCTGCCTGACAGCCTGCGGACCGGTACACCGTTTTACACGGGTGAAGAATGTTCCGCGCGAATATGTGCGGAACTATTCGGTGGAAGGAGTGAAAGCTCCCCGCAGTCTGTCGTTGTTCAAGCGCAATCCGTGGATTGTCTTCGCCAAGGAACAAGGGACAAGCTGTCTGAGCCCGAGCGGAAAGAACGAAATGCAGGCTGTGGAATACATGGATGCCTTTCTGGTCATCAAACGGAAAGGAGACTGGCTCAAACTTATCCAATATAACCCCGCTATCCTGAAAAACGGAAAACTGAAAGAGTGGAAACAGGCCCAATATTGCGGTTGGATGAACCAGAACGACCTGCTGCTGACCCGTAGCGGATTTACCGATGTCCTCACGGGATTCAAGAACAAGCAAGTGGTCATACTGAGCGACACCGTGGCATTGGCCAATCCCTCAGCATATTTTACCAATGATTCTGTGAAACTGTTTGAAAATACCGACCTGACACAGGAAGCCGGCAAGATTCCGCTTTACAGTATCGTGTACCCTTATAAAATATCGGAAGACAAGGGATGTGTACTCGTGGCAAACAAACCGCAGCTTGACGCCGACAGCATAGGACAGACGGTTATCGGATGGATAGACAGAGGGCTGCTGACCGCTGCCGGGCAACAACTCCATATAGACATAGCCTCGCTGCCGGACAGTACGCTCATCTTCAAAGACAGAGAACGAAAGGACACCTTGCGGCTGTCGGCCGACGACATGGAGCGGAAACTGGAATTTGCAGAGAACTATCCTACCATCCGGTACAGTCCAGTATTGTTTTACAAAGAGAATGACACAAGCCTGTGTTTCAGGACGCATATTCCGATGCCGGTCATTGACAAACAGGAAAGCTATGTGCTGAATGTTAACGGAAATCCGATTTATTACAGCACTTTCAAGAATAAGATAGAGAAGGACTTGCAGAAAATAAACCTGGTGTTTGTCCTGGAAGGAAAAGAGAACACCATCCAGCAGTTTCCAGCCGTAGTGAACGCCATTCAGGGATTGCAGTCGCAACTGGTAAATGACGAGAGCTTTTCCTTCAGGTTCGGCGCCGTGCTGACCTTCAACGAGCCGGACAACCGGACAGACCCCATCTGCAAACTGACTCCCGACTACATGGAGCTGCTTGACTTCCTTTCCGCCAAGGCACGTAACGTCAAGCAACTGGAACCCACATACGGACGGTTCGGCAGCTGGTCAGGCGTTCAAATCGGGGTGGAACAGTTCAACAAATGCCCGGACGAGACCAACATCCTGGTTGTCATCGGCGACAAAGGGTTCAACAGCGAATGGGCGGACTCCACTCTGGTAAACAAACTGGTGAAGAACAACTGCCGCCTGCTGGGTTTCCAGCTTTACGGGGGAGAGCCGGACAACTTCAACAACTTCGTGCTGCAAATAGGGAACATGATAGACTGCTCGGCACCACGCATCAGCCGAAAAAAACGGGAATTGGTCGTATATCCCGAACAAGTCCGGAATGAAAATGAATACGCGGAAGTGGGCCATAACACCTATTGTCTGGACTTCCCCAACCGGAGCATGACACAGGGATGGCTGGTGTTTCCGCAAAAGAACGAATCGCTGGAACTGGAAGGACTTACCTCTGCCTTGGACTCCATGCTACTGCAAGTGAAGTTTGACAACACCCTGCTGAGCAACAGCCTGACAAGGGCATTCGACGAGGTGGGAACACATCGGTATAAGGCGGACTCGACAATGACAGACTACTACCATATCCGCCAGGCAGGGGTGCAACCAATATTGTCTGTGCTTCCGGATATCGAACCTGCCTGGAACCTGCCGGCACAGCCTGTCGTGTTGCCAGACTCGCTGTCACCGTCACTGGGCTATTACCTGCTTGCCAACGAAGAGGAATTCAAGCGCCTGAGAAAATATGTAGAGGAACCCGCCAAATTAATTATGGACTATAAATACGAAGCTGTCAAGAAGAAAAAACAGGCGAAAGTGAACATCTGCGACTGTCCGGACGACTATTTTTGGACAGATAGCGAAGAATCCACTATACGCGTGAAGACGGATAGCCTGAACGTGCCGGAATATGCCTCTACCCGCCGTGTGCGGAGAAAGCTGGTGCGGCATTTCCTGTCCGAGCGCAACACGGACAAGTATTGCAAGGTGAAGAGGAAGACCTTTTTGAGAATGTCCATATCGGAAGCCTTGCAGCGGTTTACCTCCTGCCCGGCGGACTATCCGTTCTTTGAGGTGTATCGGGTCAAGGACCTGAAGGACAAGGATATGATTACGGACGTGGAACTGGACATGCTGATTGAATACTTCAAGGAAAAGAAAAAAATGCTGGACGAAGCAGCCGGCAAGTCGTTCAAATCCAACGGGCAGACCTATTACTGGATTAGCCGTGAGCTGTTACCCTAATCGTTCATTTGAAACTTTACAGTTATGATTTATCAGGCAATATTGAAAATCGGAGGCAAAGAGATACCGTTGCTCTATTACAGCTACCGGTGTCATATCCGGCACTGTGACGATCCGAATTTGGGGCGAATTATACAGCTACATATCCAAGTTTGCGAAGAAATAGGAAACCGGGAGAACCTGCCGGTTGAGGGAGACCTGATTACGCTCATGTTTGAATGTAGCGGTGACGAGCAGTTTTTCTATGACTGGCTAAACGAAGGAGCCATGCACTATGGAGAAATTCATTTCATCTATAACGAAAATGAGGTTGTGGATATTTTCCGATTCTGGGACTGCTTCTGCGTGAAGATAGAGGAAAGCATGAGTGCCGGGAACTCTCCGATGGTGATGATTGTGTACCTGTCGCCGGGGATTATCAAGAGGAATAATTTGGAGGCGAGGGAGAAGGAATGGAAAGTGAGTGACCCCGCAATCCAAAGTAGTGCAGAGAATTTTGTCAAAAACGAAACGGAAAAGAATGTAAATACTCAAGGAAATACTAATTTTACCAGGAAATCTTCTGAATCGCTTTCAGAGGCTGACCAGGCAATCATTGATGCCCAAGTGGCGAAAATGAAACAAATATCAGAAAAAGAGGAAAAACGGTTTAAAACTTTATTAGAAAATGAAAATGAAGATGAACCAACCAATAAACAAAAAGGCAATTATGGAGAGATAAAATCCTGCCTTAATTTGCAGACTAGCGAGGAATTAAAGAAAGGTGTAAATGGCAAACGATACAATTTGAAAAGAATCGGTGATGACGCACCTGACAGCTTGGATTCTAAAATTAGGCACGGTATTGATGGAATTTATGAGAATTTGACACCTGTGCCTAAATTTATTATTGATGAAGCTAAGTTTGGAACCTCAAGATTAAATCCTAAAACAAAAGATGGACCTCAAATGAGCATTAAATGGATTTCATCAAGAGTGGCTCAGTTAGGTTTTGAAGGAATAATTTCAGAAGAAATTGCATCGGAAATTCAAGATGCTTTAGATGAAAACGCTGTTGATAGAGTTCTCACTAATATATCTGAAGCTGGAAAGATAAGTATGTTTTTAATTACAGATAATGGTTTAATAAAAATGAATGTTGAATAGAATTAATGTATAAAAATATGGTTTTACGAGATAGTTTATTTACAGAAAAGCAATATTTAGATCAACTAACTAAATATTCACGGAGAAGTAAACAACTGGAAAATAATATTGATGAACTTCTTAAAGCGGAAAAGGAACATGTGCAGCTATATTCGGCTCCCAATAAGCAAGTCCTTCATAATAAATACAATACACTTTTTGGATGTAAACTAAATTCTTTTGTGACAAAATATTCAATGGGAGAAGATGTGGTGAAACTAAAAAGTGATTATGATAATTTGGTAAAAATATTAATGGATAACTGGACTATTACAGGTGGATATGTACAGATGCTATGGATGTTATCTATAGGAATAATGTTAGATACAGATATTAATAATATACAGATATTATCTGATATGATAAATGTTGAACATGTTGATGATTTTCTATACAATATTTTAATTAAATATAGATTGCCAAATTGGGGAAGAAATTCGAATACTATTTTGTTCCCAATTCCTTACCAAAGTATATTATCCATATTTATTAGTAGCAAACAAAGTAACTTATTGGCTATTGAAAAAATAGAGAAATATATCAAAAAGGAATGGTATCGAGGGCACTCTGATTGTTCATGGTATAATGACCATAAATATGGCATTGTTCATAACGGTTACTGGAGTTTTGAAAGTGGTGCATTGGTCAAGGTATTGGGACTTGATGACAGTATTTTGAAAGGACAACCATATTATCCATACGATATGGTTCATTGGGCAGATGGTCAAAAGTAAGTAACAATTAAAAATGAAACTGATATGAGTTATTATATTCATGCTTATTTAGTAGATGCAGATAAAGTAAAAGCCGTTTACGGTTCGCACGATGTGGATTTGTTGAACCATCTGTCTTCTTCACTGAAGGAGAAATTAGACAGCTTGAATAATTATTTTGGAAGTGAAATAAGTCCGTTGGAAGATGCTTACAGTGTACTCGCTGACATTGTAAACGGAGAGAAACGTTTTCCCCACATGGCATTCATGTATGGATATGTGTATGAAACAATTTGTGAATATTATGGGCGAATCATCTATAATGCCGAGAATTTGTGGCAACTGGACAAACAGAGCACTTTCATACCTATTCCACTCAGTGATAGTTTTCCTTATATCATAAGCATTCCGGTGTCAGAATTGGAAATCAAGAAACAGCAATATACAACACTGGAAGCAGGGAACGGCATTGGTGATTATGATTATGAAGAAGAAATGGATGATTTAAATTTTATTTTTGATGAAGCCATTGAAGCCCAGAAAGATTTGATAATTACTGTTTATTGAGAAATGTATGAATGATTTTCAAACATCCAACCAGTTCAGTTTATCCGTTGTATTTTTCCTGACTATTGATTGTAATTATGACTATACAATGGACTATATGGAAAACGTAGCCCGGAGCTTCACCAAGAAGTATCCGAGCTACCTTATCCATAAGAAAAGCGAAGACAAGATAAAAGCCTTTTTGACCGACAGGGTAAAAGCCAAAGTGGAAAACTTTGTGAATGCAGAGGCTAAGAACGTGACAGTAACCGAGGTGCGGGAAATAGCAGACCTGATAGCAGAATACGAGGGAACGGAGAACTCGTCCCCTTATGGAAGCCATCCGGCAGACGCCCCCTCGCTGGGAAGCACCGGCGTGGAGCTTGCCATGAGCGTGGACACAGGCGCATCGGACATCCGTCCCGTCAATGTAGCCAAGCCCGCAGACGCATCGGGGAAGCCCAAGATAATGAAGCGGAGTGTTATCCGTGTAACGGTGGAACTGGAAGTGCAGATGGAAACCAAACAATACCTGCAATTTCTGCAACAGGTTCCGGACCTGTTCAGCCTGCATGAATTTCCCAACTTGAGATGTCGCGTGACGTGCAGCCAGAAAAATGTGACAATCAACGAAGAACCTGCACCTGTTGAGGTGAAGGTGGTAGAAGATAGAAAATACCAGCGCTGGTTTGTTGCCTTTACACTGTTGATGATATGTTGCGTGGGTGGAATCATTGCCCTGTTTTTTTCTATTCCGAACCTGTATAAACAGGATATTCATTTCTTGCGGAACGATACGATACATCAGGACTTTTCCATATCCAACAGCATGATAGACCTGGATAATGTGAGCCTGATTAAAAACGGCGGGAAAGACACGCTTATCATCAAAGACAAAAAACTGATTATTGCCAAGTAAAAAGAAATGCTTATGAATCCAATGGAAATACAACACCTCCAAACAGCCCTGTTGCAAAGCGGATGTCCAGAAGACCTACTGGCTGATTATCTGGATTTTCTGCAAAACGGAGGACAACAAGTGGAAATCGTACGGAACAACATCACCCAAGTGTTTCAGAAAGAAGCCCTCTACCGGAAACGAAGACATGAAACCATGGAGGGGACAGTAACCTTCCGAAACAAGGAGCAACATGGAACCGGAAACTCGGACGCAGGCGTGTTTATCGGGATAGAATTTATCCGCTGTTGTTTCACTCATGGTATTCCGGCACGGATGCTGAAGGTCGTGAGGGAGCATGGAGAGGTGGTGGAGATTGTTGTGGGGTTTGGGATAAAGTCTATGTGCCTTTAGTTTATAACTATAGGTAATTTGCAAGTTAGAAAACTTGTAGAAATAGTCTACCTCACAAAATGTGTGAACTTGATATAAAAGCTTACATTAATTATAATGTGTAAGTAATAGAAAATGAGTAATTTTGCGGTGTATTTCACGTCATAAAATAACAACTATGCAGCAAATAAAGTCGTTTTTATTATCATACATAGAAATTAAATCTGAATGTGCTCCATATATTAGGAAAATACTAAAAGAAGGAGAAAGATATTATTTCAACCAATATACCACCGATAACGATTCGGTTATAAGTGATTTGTTTGGGAAAAACATATTTATACAAGCGATTGTCGGGAAAAACGGTTGTGGGAAAAGCACCTTATTTGAAATTATCATCCGGATGATGAACAATCTTGCTTATATGCTTTTCAAACACATTCCAGAAAATGAGCATTCTATGAAAGTCAGTTATATTAAAAATATATATGCTGACTTAGGTTTTATATTTAATCGTGAAATAGGATGCATTAAGAGCAGAGGGGAAACAATGGCATTTGAAATAGGCGCTCACAAATATGTATTTGGAACATTGAACGGTGAATTTGGAAACGATTATGAACACATTAAGACTCCTACTGATGAAAAAATTATAGAAATCACTGAAAACCTGTTTTATACATTAGTTATAAATTATAGTATACATGCTTTTTATGAAAAAAACTATCGAAGCGATGAAGTTATCTTAGGACAATTAGGCGGTTATCCATGGATTAAGTGTCTCTATCACAAAAATGACGGTTACAGAATCCCTATAGTATTAAATCCGTACCGTGACAATGGAGTCTTAGATATGGATACAGAAAGTTATTTGAATGAAAACCGTCTGACGTCTATTTTAAAATACAGTGAAAAAAATAACATAGAGTTTATAGAAAACTATCAACTACAGAACATCAACTACACTTTTCGACCGGATACACTATTGCAGAAATTCAGCATAAAAGATTTGAAAATAGATGTGGATGAGAAAAAATTTCGCAATGATTCCAATTATCGTTATAAAATAATAATTGACCTATTTAAAAAATCTTTGGCATCTTCTAAATCATACGCTCGCTGTATTATTGAAGCATATGACTTCAAATATACCGGCAGCGAAGACGATTTAAAACTTATAGGCTATTTATATCTTGTGTATAAAGTGCTTAATATTGCCGGCACATATCCCTCTTATAGAGATTATAACGATTTTTCAAAAATGAATCTGTGCTTTGCTACAGAAACAGGTAATGAAAAAGGAATTTGGGAACCTTTTGAGCTAATAGATTTTATCCATGAACTTCGTAATGATTCGTCACATATCACGCTTAAATTAAGACAAACGGTAAATTTTCTTACAAATTATAGTGGGCGAAAAGCTGATTATGATTTGTTGACAGATCATCCTGATTATGATACTTTTCTTGCTGCTTTAAATTTGAAAGATGGAATAGACTTTCACAATTTAGATGATATTATGGAGCATCTACCTCCATCCTTTTTCGAGCATGATATCACTTTGGATAGATACAATATTAAAAAAGAAAAGATTAACAAACGTCCAATATCTCTTTCATTATTAAGTTCCGGTGAGTTACAAATGTTATTCGTTCTCAGCAGTATTGTATATCATTGCAAAAATATTTTATCTATTACAGAAAAGAATCGGGTGAAATATAGATGCATAAATCTATTATTGGATGAAATAGAACTTTGCTTCCATCCCGATTTTCAACGGCTATTTTTGAATAACCTTATCACGACTATTAACCGCATGAAACTAAACGAAAACTGTGGTTTTAACATTTTGTTATCAACTCATTCGCCATTTATACTGAGTGATATTCCACAACAAAATATTCTTTATCTTAATGAAGGAGAAGTAGAGAATAATAAAGTAAAAATCAACCCATTTTGCGCGAATGTCAATGATATACTATATCAAAGTTTCTTTCTTAGTGAAGGTTTTATGGGAGAATTTGTCCGTAGAAAAGTGTTAGACCTAACAGAATATCTCAGCAATGGCACCAATAGCAATGAATACTGGGACGCAAAAAAAGCACGACAATTTATTCTTACCATTGGCGAGCCATTAGTTAAAGAACAACTGATGGCCATGTATAGTGATAGTAAAATTATTCATAAACAGGAGAAAATTGAACTATACAAGGCAGAAATTAAACGTATTAAGGAGGAACAAGAATGATACAGATTGGCATTACACCTACTATAGAACAATATGCAGCTGAATATCTCAATGATTTAAGACATTTAGCAGATAAACCAGAAGATAGACTGGCTCGCCTTGCTAGTGCTTTAAATAATGCTGGTTACAATGCGGAATCTTTGTATGTACAGCAAATTATTGATAATTATGAGGATATCATAACAGCAAAGCCTAATGATTACAACACGCGAGTAGCATTATATTTTGGGATAATTAATCTTTTAGGTAGAATCAACTTAAATATTCAGCAAGCTAATGGGACATTCAAACAAGTGGAGAAAGTATTATATATGCATATTGTTGATGCTATGGGTTATGACGATGTTAGAGAAAAAATATTTCCTAAATATATGAAAGGCCTAAATATAAAATCATGTGTATATTGTGGAACACAGTATGCCGTATCTGTAAAAAGAGGCAAAACGAGTAGAAATAAAACATATCATTCTACCTTTACGCTTGATCACTATATGCCTAAGAGTAAGTATCCTTATTTGGCAACCTCATTTTTTAATTTATACCCATGTTGTGCCCATTGTAATCAACTAAAAAGTAACAAAAATCCAATTTTTGCATTATATGACAACTCAAATTCAAATAAGTTCCCTTTTAAATTCATTTTGGATAAGAAATCCTTCCTTAAATACAGTATGACAGGAGATTCTGATGATCTCCGTATAATTTTTGGTCCCAATATTGGAACTCCACAACAAAAGGTTGATGATTACGACAGCTATTTTCACATAAACAAATTATATGAGAATTTTAACGATACAGTTGAGGAGATAATTTGGAAATACCGTGCTCATAATACATCTGCCATTAAAGCACTCAAGGATGCCGGATTTAATTTTATTCCTTGCAAGGCAGACATTAATCGTTTCATTTTAGGTAATTATGATCAGGCTGATGACATTTTGAAGCGACCTCTTGCAAAGCTTGTTCAAGACATTGCAAAACAATTAGGTATAATATAAATCAAGTTTTTGTTCATAGGATTTCTTAGAATCGTAACAGTTTCCTGTCTGTGGTTTTATCTAAGGTGAATATTGTTGATAAAAAAGATCAAATTCTATATTCAAGAATAGTTCGCTTGTTATCTAATTTTCAGAATTTTCATCATTCTCTTTCAGCCCCAACCGTTCACACAATTCCGGGTCTGCCTTGATGCGCTCCATCTCCTCATTGACAATCGCCTGCGCATCCGCCTTGATGCGGTCGTAGTTGCGCTGGATCTGCTGGAGCATGATGTCATTGCCGTCCCTGTCCTTGAAAGCGTTGATGACAGGTATTTTTTTGTACGCTTTCTCCTCGGCACTGACCCTGGCATGGTCCACCACAATTTCGGCATGGAAAATCTTCTGGTCAATCTTCTCGCCGAAGTTGTCCGACACCGAACCGACAAAGGTACCCTGCGAGAGGTTGGCAATCTTGGATGCCGGAATGAGCGAATCGAGCTGGGTATTGATGGACGTGGACACATCCTGCCGGTTGATGGAAACGGACTGCCGCTGCTGGAGCACCTTGCCGAAGCGTTCGGAAAGCGTCTTTGCCGTTTCCCCCACCACCTGGCCGCTGAAGATGTTACCTACCGTATTCTGGATGACCTTGGACTCTTTTTCACCATAGTCCCTGTTGAGCTGGCTGAAATCCTGAAAGCCCAACAGGACAGCCACCTTGTTGCTTCGGGCGGTGGCTATCAGGTTGTCCAGCCCGCGGAAGTAGATGGTGGGAAGTTCGTCAATGATGACCGTGCTCTTCAACTGCCCCTTCTTGTTGATGAGCTTGACGATGCGGGAATTGTACAGCCCCAAGGCTGCGGAATAGATGTTCTGGCGGTCGGGGTTGTTGCCCACACAGAGAATCTTGGGTTCCAGCGGATTGTTGATATCCAGCGAAAAATCGTTGCCCGTCATCACCCAGTAAAGCTGCGGGGAAATCATACGGGTCAGGGGAATTTTCGCACTGGCTATCTGGCCCTGGAGCTGGTCCTGCGCTCCGCCTTTCCAAGCATCCATGAAGGGGGAAAGATAGTTCTCCAACTCCGGATAGGAAGTCAGGATGGTAAACAAGTCGGAATACGGTTTGTTCAACAGTTCGACGGCATGAGGGAACGTGCAATAGATGCCGCCCTTAAAAATTTTGAGGTACCAAATGATGGCTGCAAGAAGGATAATCGGAGACTCCACGAAGAAGTCGCCCTGTTTTTCAATCCAGGTGCGGTTCAAGTTGAGCATAATCGTGTAGCTTGCCTCGTACGCATCGGAAATGTCCGTCATGAACTCCGGATTGATGGGATTGCAGCGGTGCGAGCGGCGCGGGTCGTCAAAGTTGATAACATAGAACTTGGGAGTGACCTTGTACTTGTCCGTATTATGCAGTAACGTGTTGTAGGCAATGGTGGAGAGGTCGTCGAATTTGTAGTCGTACAGGTAGCAACTGAAACCCTTGGAAATCATCTGGCGGATATAGCTGTTGACCACCGCATAGGACTTTCCCGATCCCGGCGTGCCCAGCACGATGGAAGCCCGGAAGGGGTTGACCACATTAATCCACCCGTCGTGCATCCTGCCCCCGTAACGGAAGCGCGTAGGCAGGTTGACGGAATACTCGTTCACCATCAGCCGGGTTTCCTGCATGAAGCTCTCGTTCTCGATGTTGAAGCGGTCCTCCATCAGCCGGTGCCGGAACAGACGGCTCATCCACAAGCCCGCCTTCAACAGGCAGAGATAGCCGACGGCGAGGGTAAAGACATACAAAGCCGTGACCGCCCCGTGAGGGAGGGAGAGGTCCAGCAGCCACCAGTTGAGAAAGAACAGCACCGTCCCGGCGAAGAGTGCCGTACCGATTCCCTTCCAGGTAATCTTTTCCCCTTTGACGCCTATCGTACCCAGGCAGGATATGGCCAGCAGCAGGACTACCGCCAGCTTGCTCCAAAGAATACAGTTGAAAATTCCCGTGGTACGGTTGAAGTTCAACAATATCCTGTCCACCACCTCCAGCGTCAGGTTCCAGTGGTGAAAACTCGGATAACAGTACACATAGACATGTACCACCCCCAAAAAAATGCTCACAGCCCTGCCGAAATCCATGATTTTGGCAAGCGCCCTCAAATCGTCTTCCTGTTGCATAGAGTTAAAAAATTATTCGTTGTTCCTATACGGTCAAATACCGCGTGACCTGCGCTTCTGCTGTTTTTTCTTGCGTTTCATACGGCGGCGGAAAGCCTCTTCCTCGTAGTCGACCGCCGGATTCTGTTCCATGGAGAGGATGCCGGCCGCCTGTTCCAACACGCTGCCCTGTTCCGGACGGCGGCTGCGCCAAAGTTCGGCAGAGGAATCCGTCCGCGCAGGAGCCGGGATGCCTTCCCACCAGCGGAAAAGTTCGTTGAGCACATTCGCCGAGAACTCCCTGCCCATGCGCGAGCCGTTGAACACCTCGTGGCGGTCACGGTCGATGAAAGTCACTCCATATATCCTGCCGGACGCGTTCTCGCGGAACACTATCCCGATATGCTGTCTGTCCAGCATCCTGACCAGCTCCTCCCGCGAGCGGGCGTTGCGCATGGCTTCCGCCACCTGCCGCTGTATGGACGGTGCCCACCTGCCTTCCCTGAAGTCCTTCGCATGCACCAGCATCCTCCTGTCCAGCCCTTCCTTCCCGAACCGTTTGCCGAACCGGGAACTCTTGAACGGCGGGCTGACCACCTTCCCGTTGTCGTCCGTTGCCGCATATACGATGCCGGTATAGGACCTGCCGCCGTATTCGCCCCGCACCAGCTTCGCTTCAATATTGAGCGTGGACAGCAGCGCGCTGTATTCGCCGAAGGTCTGGAAACGGTAGCTTTCCAGCACAGCTTTCAGCGTGTTGCCTACCTGGTGGCGTACGTCACCTGACGAAGCATCCACCTTCTTCAGTTCCGTTCCCCACTCACGCTCCTGTACTTCCGCACCGTTGCGCAGACCGAATTCCTGTTCCAGTTCACGGCAGGCCGTCATGGACCGGCGGTGTTCATAAACGTCACTGATTTTCCGTCCCTCATCGTCCACGCATACGCTGACGATGTGGATGTGCGGATTGTGCGTGTCGCCGTGCCTGAACACGATGTAAGGCTGGCTGCCATAGCCCATCTTTTCCATGTACTTTTCCGCCAGCCTTTCCAATTGTCCGTCCGTCAGCGTATCTTCCGGTGCCGGACTGAGGGCGATGTGCAGGACCGGCTTCTCGGTACGCCGGTTCGCCAGCAAGTGGTTCTCGAAGGAAAGCAGCGCCAGCCGCATGTCCCCGCCCGGCTGGTCCGGACGGTCGGATATGATGCGGTTGCCTGAAAGGACCTGTGCCGTACCTGCCGCCACCTTGTTGAAATTATAGGCAAGCGCCCCGTAAAGGCTTGCCCCATGGCTTATCTTTGCAACCATTTCCGCTGGTATTCTTCGGTGAGCGCCATCACTTTCCTGCACACGAGTATCAGTTCCAAGTTGGACTTCTCCAGCCGGTAGAGCAAAGCCATCGCCCGTTTTTCCCCGAAGTTGTTGCGGATGGAACGTACCACCTGATTGTAGTTGTTGCCCACCGCCTGGAACTGCCTGTAGAACTCGGTCAGCCGGACGTAATAGTCCATGCCGGCCTTGTCCACCTTCACTACTTTGAGCGTGCCTCCAAAGACGGCCTTCTTGATGAAAAGCGTACGGTCCCTGGCTCCCGATTCCGCCAACAGTCTGTCGAACTTCGCCTTCTCCGCCGCATTCAGGCGGAAGCTGTATTTGTAGTCCGCCGGATCGTTTTTGGGCTTCCTCCCTGTTCTTGTCCTTGTGTCTTTACCCATAAATTTCCCTTGTTTTCGACTTTGGAGAAAAACACCCGCTCCGGGCGGGCCGGAGGTCTTTGTCGGGCAGAAGCATTTCTGTCGGACAAAGACACAACTTGCTCTGTTCGTTTGAACAGAGAATCCGCCTTCGCCGGATTGCCGTGCGACGCTTGCGGAGCGTGGCAGGCCGGTGAAGTGCATTTCCCTCTTCCGTCATGATTCACGGTGCAAAATTAGTCCCTTTCAACGGGCTGTCAAACAGCCGTTTGCCTGACATGTGAGGACATCTGACGTCGTATCATGCCAAAGCACTCTACCGGTCATCCATGTGACGGAAATACTTCCTACTTTTGACGTGACGCAAGAGGGCATGCAGTGCTACGCATCCGTTCATATCCTGCCATACACAAGATATGACAGGGATGTCTTGCTTCCAACATTGCATGGATGCCGTGTATGCGGCAATGCCGGACGGGATGCACCGCCATACGAAACACATTGCCCTGTCGCGTGCCATGAGAGTGAACCGAAAAATGAATATTCACCTAAATTCAAGAAGTTATGAGAAAGAAGAAAAGCCTGTTTGAAAGCCTGTGCCGGAAAAAGGAAAGCGGCGGCACCATCCTGGTAGAGAAAATAACACTCGGCGCCGTCCCGGATGACCGGGAAGGAAACGCAGCCGAAGATCTGCGGATGCAGGAAACCTATGAAGACCTCTTCCTGGACCGCAACGAAACCGTACACCGCAAGCAGACTTACATCAGTTGTGAAACCTACTCCCTGCTTGCCCGCATATTGCCCATGGTCAAGGAAGGGATGACCGTACCCGCCTTTCTGGACAATGTGCTGGCCCATCACCTGAAGACCTACGGGGCGGAACTGGAAGAACTGTTTCACCGCAAGCTGGATGATGTAAAGTTCTGACCGCAGCCTTGCAACAGGTATCGTGACATGATACGGCCACCGTTGCATCACTTGCCGTGACACAGTACATACAGGGATGCAACAGGTATGATGGTGCATCGGATATGTCAATGCCTTGTGGCCTGTAACGTCCTGCATTGCCTCCTGCAAGTATGGCCCTGATGCATTCCATATTATATTGCATGGATGCATTGGTGACAATCCTGCCATGTGTCCTTTGATACCATACACTTTGGCGTATATACAGTACCTTATATGCTGCATTGTAGCAACGGGCGCAGTGTATGCGGCAAGGCACTGGTGCAAGGCATTCCGTATGGCAATCCTTATCTGCAAGAACAACCAATCAATCCAAAGAAAATACAATGGAAAAGAAGAAGAAAGAACCTTTGTTCGTTGCCTTGAGCAACCAGAAAGGAGGCGTCGGCAAGTCCACGCTGACGATACTCCTTGCCAGCTATTTCCACTACCGGAAAGGCAGAAACGTGCTGGTCGTGGACTGCGACTATCCGCAACACAGCATCCGCGACATCCGGGAATGGGACATCAAGACAGTGGAAAAGAACGAAAAGCTCCAGGGAAAGCTGCTGGAACAGTTTGAGGGAAGCGAGCGGAAAGCCTATACCGTGCTGACCTCCACCCCCGAAGACGCCAAGCAGACCGCCTACGAATTCCTGGACCGCTCGGAAACCGCCTATGACCTTGTGCTGACGGACCTGCCCGGAACGGTGAATGCCACAGGCGTGTTCCGTTCCCTGGTGAACATGGACTATCTGTTCGTGCCGGTGACACAGAACCGGATGGTCATGCAGAGCAGCATGAACTTCGTGCTTGCCATCCGGGAACTGCTTTCCCGCAATGACAGTTTCCCGCTGAAGGACATCCGCCTGTTCTGGAACTGCATGGACCGCCGGGTGTCCAAGGAACTTTACCGCGCCTACACGGAAATCTTCCGCCATCTGAAGCTGAAAACGCTGGAAACCGTATTGCCGAAGGCGGAACGCTTCAACCGGGGCATCTGCACGGACGGCCAGGTATTCCGCAGCACGCTGTTTCCTCCTTCACCTTCCCTGCTGAAAGGGAGCCATATCGACCTGCTTGCCGACGAACTGGAAACGATACTCGGACTTACTGACTAAAAATACAGCATACTATGGCAAACAGAAACCGTAAAATATATGATGTGGACGAGGATGTCCTCAAACGGGTAGTGGCGGGAGATACGGCCGCCCTTGAAGAAATGACGGACGACGGAGCATCCTCTTCGCCTAAAAGGAAGGACGCAAAAGACGGGGAAAAGGAAACGAAACCCCTTCACGGGGCCCCACCGGAACAGGAAGCGTACCGGAAACGCTTTCTTGCGGAACGTCTCAAAGGCACCCGGCGGCAGACCTACATCCACGATGCGCTGTACCGCGCCATCGCGGGTGTACTGCCGGTAATCGCACCGGACCTGTCGGTACCCGCTTTCGTGAACAACGTGCTTTCGGACCACCTGAAGCAGTATGAAGAAATTATCAATGGGATTTATAATGAAAAAGCCACCCAAAAACCTATACAATGGAAGAAGTAATCTATCTGTCGGTACGGACGGCCTGTGCCGCCTATATCTTATACAAGGTATGGCAAGCGAAAAGCCAAGTCAAAAGAATCTGTGATGCGCTGTATGCCGTTTCCTCCTCCGCCCAAGCGGAGAAAAAAGGAACGCCGCTTCCCGAAGCGATTCCGGAAGCGGATGTGATGGGCGGTACGCAGTCCGTCTATTTAGACGAGAACACGGGCGAAACGGGAGCCCCGTTCCTAAGCCTGCCTCTGGAGAAGGATTTTATCGGCGAGGAAGCGGAAATGCCGGAAGAGGACGTGGAATGCACGCTGGATCTGGAACGGATGCGCCTGTTGCAGGAGGAACAGGAGGAACTGGATGCCATGAATATACCCACGGAAGCCGTGTCGCAACCGGTAACACAGGCGGATCTGGTGAACATGGCCGACGTACTGTTCAACCGGAACCGGGCCAGGGAGAACGAGGAACAGTCGTCCCGTGCCGCCCTTACGCTGCATACAATACGTGAAACGGAAATGTTCGCGGTCATTGAGGCGCAGGTGGAAAACAAGGAGGTCATCGAGGAGCTGATGGGAAGGTATTTGGATGAAGAGGGGAATCCAAAGCCGGTCAGGAACAGTGCTCCTCCTAAAAATGAATTCGGAAAGGATTGGAAAACACTGATAGCGTAAATAAAAACGCCCGATACAGTTGTTTCACACGTGTGTGAGTCTGTGCTGTGCCGGGCGTTGTTATTTTTCCTGTCACAAAGGCAGTTCCTGCAATTTCCCGATATCTGTCCTGATACGGGTAATTTCATCATATTGCCCAAAAGCCAGGGCCGACCTCATGACATTCTGTTCAAAATCTACCCCGGTATTTTCACACAGTTTTTTCCCGATGGATACCAATGCATTGTAGAGGTCATGACCGCGAACATACAGGTATGCATTCGTTTCCCGCAGTCCCAAAACTTCATAGCGGCCCCTCTCCACTCCAAAGTCAAACCCGTATTGCGCAGCCACGTCCACCGTTTCAGCAGCCAGATTTTCTTGCATGCGCTTCAGGAAAGCCGCGCCGTTGTCCAGTTCATCCCCTTGCCGGTATTGAAACGCGACACACCGGTGGAAGTCGCCCCGTCTGAAACGGGGATGATTCTCCCTTTCCTGATGCAGCATCAACAGGAAAGGCTCGTACACGATCCGGGAATATCCTTCCAGAAAAGAGCGGAAGTCAAACTGTTTTCTCCCTTCCACTTCATCAAAGGCCTGCTGCAATTTGTCGGCAAACGCACAATGGTTTTCCCAAGAATAGGCATAGGTCTGCAGGATTCCCCTTTCCGCCCGCAAGTCCTCACCGGAAAGATAGCGGAGGTCGCTGTCTATGCAGATGAAGAACCGTCGGGAAAGGAAGTCCTTGTATTTCAAGCATTGCGTGCATCCGGTAGTGGGAGAACCTTTCTCATTGGTCGTTGCCCGCATGAACTTGTAATGTCCCGTACGGTATTGGGAAAGGCACTGTTGCCAGAACCAAATGTCATCCGTGTCTTCCACATGAACCACGGCATCTACGTTGTAGAGTCTGGCGGATGCCGCCAGCCCTTTGGCCGCTTTGGCATAAAAGTCACGCTTATCCGCTTCCATCATGGCCGCTCCAAATCTTGAATGAACACAATCTTGTCCTCCCAGCCATTGGCAAAGATATTCGGGGAATGGGTGGTCAGTATTACCTGACAATACGGATTCAACTGCCGTATCCATTCGATCAGACGATCCTGCCAGCTGATGTGCAGGGAGATTTCCGGCTCGTCCATCAACAGTACATTCGGTTTCTCCTCCTGAAGGAAAACGGTGGTCAGAATCAGCAGCATCTGCTTTTCACCGGAAGAAAGCTGGTCCAGTTGGATTTTTCTACCAGAGTGATCAACAGTTGATGCATTGCCCGCCAAATGCTTTCCTTCTGTTTCCCGGATTGAAAAAACAAGTGTGTTATTTTGCGGGTCTATCGTAATCTCTTTGCCTGTTTCCTTAAACAAGGTATTGACCAATTTGAAAAAAGTGTCGATCCGCTTCCGAATCATATCCGCCTTGTCCGGATAGTTCAACATCTTCATCCGGTAATCGAAAAACGAAGTGCCCTCCCCGTTCTGGTTGATGACATGTTTGAGTTCCTGAAGCAATATGCTTTCCGTCTTTTTCTTCGCGTTGGCAGGCACATCAAATGAACGGATGTATGTGACCGGACTGTCGATGGCCGTGCCACTGACGGATTCAGCAATCCCTTTCTTTATTTTCTGTCCAGTATAGTAATCCGACATCAGGTTGAGCAGGGTCGTCTTTCCACAGCCGTTGATGCCGACAAGGATATTCACATCATCGTGTATGCCTTCCCATTGCAGGTCAAGCCTTCCCCACATCCTCCGTACCTGAAACCAGCCTATATATTTGCCTTTATTTTCCATACAAATTCATTTTTGAAATACAAAACTATTAAAATTCAGGCAAATGCACAACTTCTGTCCGGCAAAATTGCTGAAACTGCGTTGTTTTCAACCCGTTCCATTGCTTATGGCATTATTTTTCTGATAGAGAACAGACAGCCCTTAAACAAAAAGTTCCGCCCTGGTACGCTGGTCTGCGGGAAGCGTGGCGGATTCTAGCGATGCAAAGGTATGCTTTTTATCTTACACTGCAAAACCCTGGATTGGAAATCCTAACGGGACATTTATAATGTTGCATGTAGCATGGCTTCTGATACCTGAAAACAAAGCATCAAGGATGCTGAATCATTTTTGGAACTGACATCTGAAGACATCTGCCGCCATGTGGTGAAACACCTGTACCATGCTGCATTCTCCACCTCTATATTTGCACCGAAATCAATTGTGTAACCCCAAAAACGATTCAAGCATGAGAAAAAGAATCCTTTTTACCGCATTGAGCGTATTAGTGACGGCAGGGGCTTTCGCCCAGGGCGAGGGACTTGCAGGCATCAACGAGGCCACCAGCCTCATGACCAGCTATTTTGACCCGGCGACGAAGCTGTGTTATGCCATCGGCGCCGTGCTCGGCCTGGTGGGAGGTATCAAGACCTACGGAAAGTTCTCCAGCGGAGACCCCGACACGTCGAAGACCGCCGCGAGCTGGTTCTTCGCCTGTATCTTCCTGATTGTGGCCGCCACCATCCTGCGTTCCTTCTTCCTCTGAGCCTATGGAGTACGACGTGAACAAGGGCGTGGGAAAACAGGTGGAGTTCAAGGGGCTTACCTCCATGTACCTCTTCATCCTGGCGGGCGGACTCGCCGCCGTGCTGCTGGCGGTGGTCGTCCTTTACCTCGCCGGTGCGGGGCAATGGACCTGCATCCTGGGCGGCATCTTCGCCGGCAGCCTGCTGGCCTGGGGCGTGTTCCGGCTGAACGCGCGGTTCGGCGAACACGGGCTGATGAAGATGCTGGCGGAAAAGCGCCACCCGCGCTACCTGATCCGGCGCAGAAAGATATTCCGAATGTTGAACCCTGAAAGAAAGCCATGAGAAACATACTGAAAGCCGAGACACTGGAACGGAAATTCCCCCTGCTTGCCGTGGAGCACGGCTGCATCGTGTCGAAGGACGCGGACCTGACGGTCGCCTTCGAGGTGACGCTGCCCGAGGTGTACACCGTGGCGGCGGGGGAATACGAAGCCATCCACTCCGTGTGGGTGAAAGCCATCCGGGTGCTGCCCGACTATTCCATCGTGTGCAAGCAGGACTGGTTCACAGAAGAGAGCTACCGGCCGGACTGGGAAGGCAGGGAGATGAGCTTCCTGGCCCGGAGCTATGAACGCCACTTCAACGAGCGTCCCTACCTGAACCACCGCTGCTACCTCTACGTGACCAAGACCGTGCGGGAACGGAGCCGCCGGAACAGCGACTTCAGCACCCTGTGCCGGGGGCATATCCTGCCCAAGGAAGTGACGGACAAGGAGGCCGCCTCCCGTTTCATGGAGGCGGTGGAACAGTTCGAACGGATTGTCAACGACTCGGGGCATGTGCGCCTGCGCCGCCTGCCGCCGGAAGAAATCACGGGCACGGAAGAGCGTCCGGGGCTGGTGGAACGCTACCTGTCCCTTTCTCCGGAAGGCGGGCAAACGGTGCTGGAAGACATCTGCCTGGAGCCGGACCGGATGCGCATCGGAGACAAGCGGCTGTGCCTGCACACCCTCTCCGCGGCGGACGACCTCCCCGGCAAGGTGGGCACCGACATGCGCTACGGGCGGATGTCCACGGACCGCAGCGACTGCCGCCTCTCGTTCGCCGCCCCCGTAGGACTGCTGCTCCCCTGCAACCACATCTATTCGCAGTATGTCTTCATCGATGACGCGCGGACGGTGTTGCAGGACATGGAGAAGACCGCCCGGAACATGCTCTCCCTCTCCCGATACAGCCGCAGTAACGCAGTAAACCGGGAATGGGTGGAAATGTACCTGGACGAGGCCCACACGAAAGGCGTGCTGCCCGTGCGCTGCCACTGCAACGTGCTTGCCTGGGCGGAAGACGGGGAAAGCCTGCGGCGTGTCAAGAACGATACGGGAAGCCAGCTGGCCATGATGGAATGCACGCCCCGCCACAACACGGTTGACGTACCGGTGCTGTACTGGGCGGGCATCCCCGGCAATGCGGGCGACTTTCCTGCCGAGGAAAGCTTCCACACCTTCCTGGAGCAGGCGGTATGCCTGTTCACGGAAGAGACGAACTACCGCAGTTCACTCAGCCCGTTCGGCATCCGTATGGCGGACCGCCAGAGCGGGGTACCCGTACACGTGGACCTCAGCGACGAACCGATGAGGCGGGGCATCATCACCAACCGCAACAAGTTCGTGCTCGGCCCGTCCGGAAGCGGGAAATCGTTCTTCACCAACCACCTGGTGAGGCAGTATTATGAACAGGACACCCATATCCTGCTGGTGGACATCGGGAACAGCTACCAGGGGCTGTGCAGGCTGATCAACCGCCGCACGAAGGGCGAGGACGGCATCTACCTGACCTATGAGGAAGACAATCCGATTGCCTTCAACCCCTTCTATACCGATTCCGGGGAGTTCGACGTGGAGAAGCGCGAAAGCATCAAAACGCTGATTCTGACCCTCTGGAAACGGGAGGACGAGGCGCCGAGCCGTTCGGAGGAAGTCGCCCTGTCCGGCGCGGTGAACGCCTATATCCGGAAAATCACGCAGGACCGGAGCCTGAGACCGGACTTCAACGGTTTCTACGAGTTCGTACGCGACGATTACCGCCGGATGATGGAAGAGAAGAAGGTACGTGAAAAGGACTTCGACATCGACGGTTTCCTGAACGTGCTGGAACCCTTCTACCGGGGAGGCGACTATGACTTCCTGCTGAATTCCGGCCGGAAGCTGGACCTCACGAACAAACGGTTCATTGTCTTCGAGCTGGACAACATCTCCTCGAACAAGGTGCTGCTGCCGGTGGTGACGCTGATCATCATGGAAACCTTCATCGGCAAAATGCGCAAGCTGAAAGGCGTCCGGAAAATGATACTGATCGAGGAATGCTGGAAGGCCCTGATGTCGGCGAACATGAGTGAATATGTAAAATATTTGTTCAAGACCGTCCGGAAATACTTTGGGGAAGCGGTAGTGGTCACCCAGGAAGTGGACGACATCATCTCCTCGCCCATTGTGAAAGAGGCCATCATCAACAACAGCGACTGCAAGATTCTGCTTGACCAGCGGAAATACATGAACAAGTTCGACCAGATACAGAAACTGCTCGGGCTGACGGACAAGGAAAAGGGGCAGATCCTCTCCATCAACCAGGCGAACCGCCCGGGGAACACCTACCGCGAGGTATGGATCGGGCTGGGAGGCACCCGTTCTGCCGTGTACGCCACGGAGGTGAGCGAAGAAGAGTACCTGGTGTACACGACGGAGGAATCCGAGAAACTGGAACTGCAACGGCTGGCGGACGGGCTGGACGGCGACCTGGAACTTGCCGTGCGCCGCCTTGCCGGAAAAAGACGCGATGAAAAGAAACAACCCTAAAAACAGAAACAATCATGAAAAAGAACAGACAACTGCCGAAGCTGGCCGCCTGCCTCATGGGGGCGGCAGCCCTGATGCTGCAAGGATGTGCGGACATCAAGGGGCCGAAAACGGAAAAGCTGTGCGGGCCGTGGACAAGCGTGGAGGGGAAACCCGACGTGCTGGTTTACCGGGAAGGGGATTCCTACAAGGTGACGGTGTTCGCCCGCAGCGGGAAGACACGCCGCCTGAGGCCGCAGACCTACCTGCTGGTGGAAGAGGACGGGAACCTCTTTATCAATACCGGATACCGCATTGACGTGGCCTACAACGAGGCTGCCGACGTGCTGACCTTCTCTCCGGGAGGCGACTATGTACGGAAGGAGGTACAGCCATGAGAGCGGGAAAAATCCTGGCATTCGGCCTGGTGGCAGCGCTCGGCACGTCCGCCGCACAGGCGCAATGGGTGGTGAGCGACCCCGGGAACCTCGCGCAAAGCATCATCAACATGTCGGACAACATCGCCCACACCTCGAAGACGGCCGTGAACACGGCGGAGAGCTTTGCTGAAACCGTGAAGATCTACGAACAGGCCAAACGCTACTACGATGCGCTGAAAAGCGTGAACAACCTGGTGCGTGACGCCCGCAAGGTACAGGAAATTATCCTGATGACCGGTGAGGTGTCGGACATCTACGTGACGAACTTCGGGAAGATGATGGACGATGAGAACTTCTCCCCGGAAGAGCTGGACGCCATCGCCTTCGGCTACACGAAGCTGTTGGAAGAGAGCAACGGCGTGCTGCAGGACCTGAAACAGGTGATCAACGTGAGCACGCTCTCCATGACGGACAAGGACCGCATGGACGTGGTGGACGGATGCTACCGCAGCATGCGGCGCTACCGGAACCTGGTGAGCTATTATACGAACCGCAACATCGCCGTCAGCTTCCTGCGTGCCCGGAAGAAGAACGACCTGGACCGCGTGATGCGGCTCTACGGGAAAGCTGACGCCAAATACTGGTAGCCCATGACGTTGCTTTCAATAGACTTCACCAACCTGCACACCGTGCTGGAAAGCCTCTATGAAGAGATGATGCCCCTGTGCGGCGACATGCTCGCCGTGTCGAAAGGGCTTGCCGGGCTGGGCGCCCTGTTCTATGTGGCCGTCCGCGTATGGCAGTCGCTGGCGCGGGCCGAACCGATAGACGTGTACCCGCTGCTGCGCCCCTTCGCCGTCGGCATCTGCATCCTGCTGTTCCCGACGCTGGTGCTGGGCACGCTGAACAATACGCTGGGGCTCATCGTGCAGGGGACGCACTCCATGCTGGAGACACAGACGATGGACATGGAGAAATACCGGGAACAAAAGGACAAGCTGGAGCGGGAAGCCATGCTGCGCAACCCCGAAACCGCCTACCTGGTCAGCGACGAGGAGTTTGACCGGCAGCTGGACGAGTTGGGATGGTCTGTCGGGGACGCCGCCACGCGGATGGGCATGTACATGGAAGTGGGGATGTACAACCTCGAAAAGAACATCCGGGACGCATTCCGCAGCCTGCTGGAACTGCTGTTCGCCGCCGCCTCGCTGCTGATAGACACGGTGAGGACGTTCTTCCTCGTGGTGCTCTCCATCCTCGGTCCCGTGGCCTTCGCCTTCTCCGTATGGGACGGGTTTCAGTCCACGCTCGCCCAATGGTTCACCCGGTACATATCCGTCTATCTCTGGCTGCCTGTGAGCGACCTGTTCAGCTGCATGCTCGCCAAGATACAGGTGCTGATGCTCCAGAATGACATTCTGGAACTGCAGAGTAACCCCGACTATTCGGTGGACAACTCCAATGCCGTGTACATCATCTTCATGCTGATAGGCATCATCGGTTACTTCACCGTGCCGACCGTGGCGGGATGGATCGTGCAGGCAGGCGGAGGAGGGAACTACAACCGCAACATCAACCGCAGCGCCGTGAAAGGCGGCGGGCTGGCCGCAGGAGCCGCAGGCTCCGCGCTCGGCAACGTCGGAGGCAGGCTGCGGGGAAAATAACCCAAGAAAAACAGATTATGGAATTCAAGTCATTGACCAACATTGAAACGGGCTTCCGCCGCATCCGCCTGATGCTGGCCGTGTTTGTCGGCTGCTGCACGCTCGTCACCGGCTATGCCCTGTGGAGCTCGTTCCGATTCGCCGAAAAGCAGCGGGAAAAGATCTATGTGCTGGACGGCGGGAAGTCGCTGATGCTCGCCCTTTCGCAGGACCTCTCCCAGAACCGTCCCGCAGAGGCCAGGGAGCATGTACGGCGTTTCCACGAGCTTTTCTTCGGCCTCTCGCCGCAGAAGGACGCCATCGAGCACAACATCAACCGTGCCTTGCAGCTCGCCGACCGGAGCGCCTACCGGTACTATACGGACTTTGCCGAGAAAGGCTACTACAACCGCCTGATATCGGGCAACGTGAACCAGGTGCTCCAGGTGGACAGCGTGTCGTGCGACTTCTCCGTGTACCCTTACCGGGTGAAGACCTACGCACGCCAGCTGATTATCCGAGAGAGCAACGTGACGGAACGCTCGCTGGTGACCGGATGCGAGCTGCAGAACACCTCACGCTCGGACGCGAACCCCAACGGGTTCATCATCGAGCATCTGGTGATACTGGAAAACAGGGACCTCAGAAGCGCGGAACGATGAACAGGCGGAAAAACTTCTGGAAACGGGCGGACATCCGGCTGCGGATGTCCTGCCGGAAGCTGACGGAAAGGCAACGGGCCGCCGTACTGCTGGCCTTGTTCCTGCCTTTTCTTGCCGGGTGCGTCTACACCATAGGCACCGCCCTGCAGGGATTCGGGGAAAGGGACGGTCCCGGGCCGGAGGTGGAGCACATCCGCCCCATCGGCATCACATACGGAATCAAAAAAATGAACGAAAAAGAACAAGCGGAAAACAGACATGAAAATGAACATCGGAAAACTCAGGACGCTGCTGAAACTGCCTCCGCCCAAGGAAGGCGGCAAGCCGCTGACTGAAGAACAGAAACGGAAGCGGGCCGGATACATCGTCTATCCCGTCCTGGTACTCCTCTGCGCCGGGTGCATCTGGCTGGCCCTGTCCCCTTCGGAAAAGGAACAGGCAAAGGCCGGGCAGGGCAATGGCTTCAACACCGAAATCCCCCTGCCGGAAGACTCCCGGATGCAGGAGAGCAAGGTGGCCGCCTACGAACATGAGGAAATGGAGAAAAAAGAAAAGGAACGCAGGAGCACCTACCGGGAGATGGCCTCGCTGCTGGACCGGAAACAGGCAGACACGGTGCGGTTGCCCGACCTGCCTCCGGAAAAGCCCCGGAAAACGGCGAGCGGGCAGGAAACCGCCCGCTCGCCGTCCGCCGCCTACCGCGACATGAACCGCACCCTGAACAACTTCTATGAGCCGGCCTATGATCAGGAAAAGGAGGAACTGCGGAAACGCGTTGCGGAACTGGAACGGCGGCAGGCACAGCAGCCGGAGGCTTCCTCGGAATACTCGATGGAAGAGAAACTGGCGCTGATGGAGAAATCCTACGAACTGGCCGCCCGCTACAACGGAGGGCAGACGGCACAGGTCCGTCCGGCAACGGAAAGGCGTAAGGCGGAGGCCAGGCCGGTGACGGCTGTCCGGCACCAGGTGGTATCCTCCCTTCCCCGTCCGTCAGACAACCAGGAGCGTGCGGCGGCCTTTGCCGGGGAAAGGAACACGGGGTTCCACACGCCGGTCGGAAAGACGCTCGCTTCGGCCAGGAATACCATCGCCGCCTGCGTGCACGGCACCCAGACCGTGGCGGACGGGCAGACGCTCCGCATCCGCCTGCTGGAACCGATGGCGGTGGACGACCGGCTCATCCCGAAAGGGACGGTGCTGACCGGCGGCACACGGATGCAGGGGGAACGCCTGGACATCCTCATCTCTACCGTGGAGCATGACGGGTCGGTCATCCCCGTGGAACTGGAAGTGTATGATGCCGACGGGCAGCAGGGCATAGCGGTGCCGAACTCGATGGAATACGATGCCCTGCGCGAGATAGCCGCCAACATGGGAGGCTCGATGAACAGCAGCATCAACATCTCAACGGATGCCGGGGCGCAGATCGCCTCCGACCTGGGGAAAGGCGTGATACGGGGCGTGTCGCAATACGTCACCCAAAAGATGCAACGCGTGAAAGTGACGCTGAAAGCCGGACACCGGGTGCTGCTGTACCCGCCCGGACAATAATGAAGAAGAACCAAAGGACATGGGACAAACGATTATTCACCAAACAAGCAGACTTATGAAGAAAATCCTGATTCTGACTGTCGCCCTGTTGGGCATGAACGCCGCGCAGGCACAGCAAAGCAGCGGCGACTGGTTTGAAGGGCTGAGCCGCAAGATCGGATTCAGCCGGATGATTCCCCCGCACGGGCTGGAAATCACGTACGACAAAACGGTGCACGTCATCTTTCCTTCACCGGTAAGGTATGTGGACTTGGGGTCCACGGACCTGATAGCGGGAAAGGCGGACGGCGCGGAGAACGTGATCCGCGTGAAGGCCACCACGAAGAACTTCCGGCAGGAAACGAACATGAGCGTGATTACGGAAGACGGAAATTTTTACAGCTTCAATGTGAAGTACGCGGACGAGCCCCTGCTGCTGAACGTGGAGATGTGCGACTTCATCCATGACGGGGAAACGGTGAACCGCCCGAACAACGCGATGGAAATCTACCTGACGGAACTGGACAACGAGTCGCCCCGCCTGGTGCGCCTGATCATGAAGTCCGTGTATGAACGCGACAAGCGCCGCATCCGCCACATCGGGTGCAAGCGTTTCGGGGTACAGTTCCTCCTGAAAGGGCTGTACAGCCACGGCGGGCTGCTCTATTTCCACGCGCAGATAAAGAACGCCTCGCACGTGCCCTTCGATGTGGACTTCGTGACCTTCAAGATAGCGGACAAGAAGCTGGTGAAGCGTACCGCCATGCAGGAACAGGTGGTCTATCCGCTGCGGGCCTACAACTACGTGACCCGTGTGGACGGGAAGAAGTCCGAATGCACGGTGTTCGCCCTGCCGAAATTCACGATACCCGACGGGAAGAAACTGGTCGTGGAAATGTACGAGAAACGAGGCGGGCGTCACCAGACCTTCGAGCTGGAGAATGAAGACCTGGTACAGGCCGAGACCATCAATGAACTGCGTGTGCGATGAAGGGGAAGGTATTGTTTATAACCCTGCTTCTGTCCGTCCTTCTGGCAGGACGGGCGGAAGCCCAGCGGTGCCTGCCGGGCATGAAAGGCATACAGGTGTCAGCGGAGATGGCGGACGGATTCTATTCGCAGAGGAACCGGAAGGATGCCGGTTATGCCTTCTCGCTTGCCCTGTTCGCCTATGACAAAGGGGGCCACAAGTGGATGTACGGCATCGGGATGATGAAACGGCATTATCCCTACCGGAAAACCCGGATTCCGCTTGCACAATATACGGGGGAAGCGGGATACTGCTACAATTTCCTGTCCACACTGGGCAAGACAGTGTTCCTGAACGCCGGACTGTCGGGCCTGCTGGGGTATGAGCGCGTAAACGGCGGGAAACGGATGCTGGAAGACGGGGCTGTCCTGCAGGAAAGCGAATCCTTCATTTATGGAGGTTTCGTGACCCTCGAAACGGAAGCCTACCTGAGCGACTGCACCGTACTGGCTTTCCAGTTACGGGAACGCATCCTGTGGGGCAGCGCGGCCGGACATTTCCATACCCAATATGGAATCGCCCTCAAATACATATTCTGAACCTTACTGAAAACAAGAAACAATGATGAAAATGATGAAAAAGACATTTGACCGGATGAAAGCCGCCTGCTGCCTGGCAGCGGCGGTATGTTGCCTGGCTTCCTGTGACGAAGGGCCGGAGGTGCAGCAGGAATACCCGTTCACCGTGGAAGCCCTGCCGGTAACGGATGAACTCGTGGAAGGGGAAACGGCGGAAATCCGCCTGGAAATCATTCCCGAAGGGGAATTCAACGGCACCGTCTACACGCTGAGGTATTTCCAGCCCGACGGAGAAGGCATCCTCCAGCTGGCGGACGGCACGGCACTGAAACCCAACGACCGCTATCTGCTGGAAGACCTGAAATTCAGGCTGTACTACACTTCGGAAAGCAGCGATGAGGCACAGGCCATCGACCTCTATTTTGAAAACAACTGGGGAGCCGTCTGCCAGCTCAGCTTCAGTTTCAATGCGGAGGACAGCAATCCGGAAGAAAGCGTGACGGAGCCTGTCGGAACAGGAATGGAAAACGGAGAGGAGGGCACGGAATGAACATCCTGCTGTATGCCGACATACCCGGATTGCCGGAGTATGTCCTGCTGACCCAAAAGGCGGTGACCGTGCCTGCCATCGGCGACCGGCTCCGCATAAACGCGGACCGGCTTGCCTGCAAGTTTTCCCGGCAAGTGCTGGAAGAAACGCCCGCCTGCCATTGCTTTGAACGCAACGAAAGGACAGAAAGCATGAGTGTGGGGGATTTCCTGAAGGAGTGTGAACTGACGGTGAGCAGACGGGAATGGAGTTATGATGGCGGCACGCCCTGCTGCACGCTGGATGTGGAGGTGGTGGAATGGTAAACAGGATGAGAAAATCCATACCCGCCCTTTGCCTGCTGGGGCTGTTCCCCTGCCTGTTGGCGGCGCAGGACATGGAGGGACTGAAACGGCTGCCTCCTTTTGAACGCGCCATCCGACTGGTCATGCGGTATGAAGGCTGGCACGGGCCGGACAAGGCACCGTACATCGCTTACGGGCACCGCATCCTCCCGGGTGAACAGCTGTCCTACGGGATGAGCCGTGAGGAAGGAGAAGCGTTGCTAAGGAAAGACCTGCTGGAACGGTGCGCCCTCTTCCGGCGCTTCGGGGCGGACAGCCTCCTGCTGGCAGTGCTGGCTTATCAGGTCGGCCATAACCGGCTCCTGGGATACGGAAAGATGCCCAAAAGCAGGCTGATACGGAAGTTGGAGCGAGGGGAGCGGGACATCGAACGGGAGTACCTGTCGTTCCGGTGCTGGAAAGGCCGGGTCATCCCTTCCATCGAAAGGCGGCGCCGGATGGAACTGGCACTGCTGTATGAACCTTGACTTTATCAATTCTAACACACCTAAGGGACTGCGCAAAAAAAATACCATTTTTGACACAGTCCCTTTTTCATTCCATAACGGTTAACTTAAATCCTTATGAATATACAGACAACCAAACAGATACGCATTGAAGACTATTTGCACGTACTGGGACATCTCCCGGTGCGGCAATGCGGAGCGAACTTGTGGTACCGTTCGCCGCTGCGGGAAGAAACGGACGCATCGTTCAAGGTAAACACGGCCCTCAATAAATGGTTCGATTTCGGCATCGGAAAAGGCGGCGACTTGATTGCCCTCGCCTCCGAGCTGTATGGGTCAAAAGACGTGTCTTACCTGTTGCGGCAGATAGAACGTCAGACACCTCACATCTGTCCCGTGGCCTGCCCGTTCCCCAAACGGGAAAAGCCGAAACCGGCTTTTCAGGACGTGGAAGTGAAGGAACTGGCATCGCCTGCCTTGTACCGCTACCTGAAAGAAAGGGGCATCGATGCGGGAACAGCCCGCAGGGAATGCCGGGAAATCCGTTACGGGGTGGGCGGGAAACGCTATTTCGCGGTCGGATTTCCCAACATGAACGGCGGGTATGAGATACGGAACCGGTATTTCAAGGCCTGTATTTCCCCTAAATCCGTGTCGTATATCCAGGAACCGGAAGGGAAAAGACCGGTGTGCTGCCTCTATGAGGGGTTTATGGATTACCTGTCGTTCCTGACATTACAGAAGAAAGGTGTTGAGGGCTTTCAGCCGGGCTGTGACCATATCGTGCTGAACTCTGTAGCCAACCTGACGAAGGCTATGCCGCTGTTGGACGGTTACAAGGAAATCCGTTGTTTTCTGGATAATGACCGTGCCGGGAAGGACGCCTTGAAGAATCTCAGGGAAACATACGGGGGACATGTGAAAGATGAATCTTTTAAGTACTCAACTTGGAAGGACCTCAACGATTATTTGAAAAGTCTGCTGTAAATCTGTTGCGAACTTTCCCGCATCCTGCTTTGAAACATAGAAATAAATTCTGATTACCACACAATTATACCAACCGATCTTTTTATATTTGCAGAAAATAATTGTTGCAAAGACTTTTGCCAACATCCGGCAAACTTATACCTGACAGATATTATGGCCTATCAAGTGACTCTGAGAATGCAAAATGGTGTAGAAAGAGATGTGGCATGCTACGGTTATGAATGCCATATCGCCCACAGTGACCGTCCTGATATCGGACGGATTATTGCCGCGCATATGGAAGTCTGCCAAAAACTTGGCACCGCAGAGTATCTTCCTGTAGAGGGGGATTTGATTGCACTGACCTTTGAATCGACCGATCATGACAACTTCTTCTATGAATGGCTGCTCCAAGGTAATATGGCAAACGGAGAAATCGAATTTGCCACAGGAGATGACATCGTGGACATATTCCGTTTTTGGGATTGCTATTGCGTCAGTTTGGGAGAAACCTTGCGCACAGGAGAAATGCCCATGCTGATGACTGTGCTCCTGTCACCTGGCATCCTCAAACGTATGAATTGTGAACCGCGAGAGAAAGTGTGGAAGGTCTCGGATATTAGCGTGAAGCCAAGGGTTGTGGATAATGATGAAAAGCAAGAAATCTTCATAACAGATGCTTATTGGATTGATGAGAACAATGCAATACAAAAAGATTCTTTTCCTGATATTCCTTTTACTTTATATGTGAAAGTTGATACTCCTATTGTTGGGAAACGTGTTGATTTAAATTTTAAGTTTGAAGATTCTGGCACTTATAAATGTGCCAAATATTCAGGCATAATAAATAGTGAAGGTATTATAGCCATTGAGAACTTTAAGTTTGAGACAGTGCAACATGAAGAAAATTGAAATTACCTCTCCGCAAATATATGGCAAAGCCCATTTAGGCATAAGAGAAATTACAGGATGGTGGTCTAGTAAAAACAGTTCTGACCTTCAATATAAAATTACTGAAGCCAGACTTGAAGATACTGTGTATTTTGTAATCAAGACAAGTGGTGTTCAGAATGGAACAAAAATTGATTTGCAATTATATAATTTGGAAGAGTTTCTTTTTTTAGACTACCTGTGTCCTGATAAATATAAGTTTAATGGAAAGATAGAAACAGCCTATACATATATACAAAATAATTATGCTATCATAGAGCTTCAGCTTCCAAGGACATGGACAAAAGATGTAGAAGAAGATGGAGGAATTCTTGAATTATATTGGAAAATAGTATCCAATAATATAAATAAAACTTCTTTGCCCAAGGGAAAAAAAGATTTCTTGAATGTAAGAATATCAGACCGCGATCTCTTCATCAAACCCTCATTAATAAATGAGGGGATGCCAGAGCTGTATACTAGCAATGGAGAACAATTGTTTTTCATTAATTTTGTCAAAGATGAAGTAGTAGATAAGATTACAGAAGAAACTGTCGAGTTTATAGATTTTTATAAAGATAAAATTGCCCTCGCAAAACTAGCAAAAGGATATATGGTAAATAATGAAGGTAAAGTATACGAAATGTTAAGTGATGGCAGTCGTAGAGAAGTATATGATTATAGTTACTATACAATAGATGGAAAACTTATCTATGTAAAACAAGGTAAGAATTGGACTACAAGAGCTAGTGATGGGAAAATCTTGTCAACGAAAGGTATAAACCAATATGAGCATTTTGCAAATAAAGGAGTAAAAGCAACTATTTTGAATTTATTTTCCAAAAGTATACAATCTTGGGATATTTTTTCTTCTGTGACAAAAGCACATGCAAGTGATACATCAAAACCATTATCGATTTCACTACCTGGTATAACAGGTGGTTTCGGAATGACTATATCACTTTTAGTAGACTTAGGTGGTCTTATAGCGGAAGATATGTATTATGAGGGAGAAAAAATATATAATGAATATGTATATGGAGAATTATGGAAAGCTAAAAGTAAAGGCTTATATGAGGTTCAACAGGTAGTTCAAAAAGCTGATAATAGTAGGACTTCAAAGTTGCGTTTTGGATTTATTAAGGTGTCATTTAATTTGGCTAACGAACTTATTAAAGGTAAGTATAAAAAATTTAGAGACTTCAGAATTGCATCGGATGAAGAAGTAGATGAAAAAAATATAACTATCTTATATGAGTATTTTAATAGCGATAATGGTTTAATATATCAGATTGATTCATTTTTTATTAATTAACATTATATAATATGGCTCGCATTATTCAGATTTTAATAGTTTTGTTTTTTGTTGGATGCGTTTCTAACAGAGATGTAGTATTGGTAAAACAAATTGAAAGTACAAATTCAGTTGTATTGAGACTGAAGAAAGACAAAAGTTCTATTTTCAGTTTATCCTATCCTTTATCTTTTAAGATAAGAAAAACAGATAATAGAGACATTTATTATGCAGAAAATTCTTATTTATTCCATAATAAGAATCTTAGTTCTGGTACAGCAGGCTGTTACTTAATGACTTGTGATGAAGATAATTATTTGACATCATCTTATAAAGTATTTAATGGTTCTACATTATATATTATTGATAAAAATGATACTTTACAAAAAAAATTATCAGGATACTTTAACAAAATGATTAATGAAAAGAAAGATACAATTCACGTTTCTTTAAAAGAGTTCAATAGCAACTTCAAAAATATCATAAATAATTTTTTTGAAGGAGATTCTATTTTTTTACATTTCCATGATCATAAAAAATGGCATGATATTCCTTTAAGAGTTTATTTCAATCAATAATAAGAAACTGTTTTGAATTTCTACAAAAAGTTTTTCTCGTCTTGATGTATTTCGTTTTCGTGTGTGTTTTGGGCGATTTTTTGCTCCTTTTCGCTCTTGTTCTTCGTCAGATAGCCCGCTATCTTCCCCATCACAACATCGAAAAGGAGCAAAAACTCATCCTAAATCATCGCACAAAAAATTCAAAATAGTTTAGATAACAGTTTAATAAGTCACTGACTTTTGGTAATTGTATCATTTTATCAAATTTTATCTCAATTTTGAACTGTACATTATTTTTGTATTTTTTAGATTTAAATTCAAAATTGTAACTATTCAGCGGACGAATGTATCTGTAAATCAAACATTTGTAATAATGGAGTTTACTAAAAATAAACGGGAATGTGAATATAAACTTTCTATTTGATTACTTATCCTTTTATATTGGGGCAAATTGGAACGATTTTTCACTTGAAACCTTCATTATTGGCAAAATTGTCTGCTGAATAGTTACTCAAAATTGAGATTCTTTTTATGACACAACTACAACATCAGGTATGTATGCTCCACCCGTGAAAAGGCTCTAACAGAACCGCAAAGGACTCGTCCGGCCTGCCATGATAGAGCAGTCCGCCTTCAATGCCAATTCTGCCGTCCGGATAACGTTCTATGAAACCGAATGAATAAGGAGCAAAGTCATAATACAACTCAATCTCACAGGGACGGTTCGGATTCTTCTCCCAACTCTTCAGACGCTCCAGACATTTTTGGAGCGTAGTGTTGCCGATGGATTCGGCATACTGCACCACCTTGTCGTAGTGCTCCTGGCTACATAAAATTTTCATACTTGTTTTCTTTATAAGGTTTATACTCAATCAAGGACAAATTCATCCTCGTAAACTTCCAGTTCCAATCCGCTTCCGCATATACGCACCAGCCATGTATATGGCAGGCGCTTGATCAGCTCGATGTTGCGGTACCCCTTATAAGGGCGTACTAGCGTGGCAAAATCCCCGGCTTTCATCTCCGCATCCGTTTTTCAGTTCACCTTCACCCGGTTCAACAACTGGCCGGAAATCTCATGAAGTTCGCGGCAGCGTTCCGGCTGCTGTGCCCGTGCGAATGCCGTGATGCCCTGGGTCAGCTTCCAAAGCGTAGCGCCGCCCGTCACCCCGTCGTCCGGGTTATTGTTCATCAACAGCTTTTCCACTTCGCGCCCCTCGTTCTTCAGCAAAGCGCCCCGCTGTACCAACTGTTTCAGTTCTTTGTCGAAATCCACGTCCACCTCGGCGGCTCCCTGAATCTCCACGGCCTTTTGCATGAGGGTGTCCCGGCTGTACAGCCCTTTGGTCAGATCGGAAACCGCAGAGACTGTAGTCTGCGTGTCCAGTTCGTAAGTCTTTTGAGACAAGGCCATCGAATCGGGCAGCTTCGCTCCCAAATGTACCTGCCGCATGACGGACTCACGCACCATCCCGTTGAGGCACGCCCCATTGAGCAGGAAAGAACGCATGTCCACCGAACCGTTCCCGTAATCGGATGTGGAGAAACGCGCCCCGGCAAAGATAACAACCGTGCCGTTCTTGCGGGTGGGGATCTCTATGGGAGTGGGGAGGATGGTCTCGCACCAGACCTTTGTATCGTTCATGTAGGCATCTGAAACGACCGCCCCCTGGTTTGCCGCTTCCCGAATGAATGCGGTCAGGATCTCCACCGAATTGAGCCTCCGGTAAGAATCGGACAATATGCCCCGTACCTCGGTTCCTACCGCCCGGACCAGCACACGCGTCCGTTCCGTCCAGCCCGAATGCTCGTTCAGGATGGTGGCGCACAACTGTTTCTGCCATGCGGCTCCCGCCGAAAGTTCACGGAGGTATTTGGCCGGGATGCCCATCTTTTCGGAAACCTGGCCGATGGCATTGGCGTGCAGGCTGAAATCACCTTCGGGCATCGAAAGCTGCACCCGGCCCGCCGCCTTGAACGACACAACAGGACGTTGCTCTCCGTTTCTGCGGCTGACCCCGATGGGTGCGATATAGTCCTGTGCGATTTTCCCTTCTTCGAGCAGCCGGGTGATGGTGCCCATCACATCCTGTTGCCTGCCTTCGACCATCCGCCGTACCTTGTTAATCACTACCTGATTCAGTCCCTGCTGCTTCTGTACCGGCGCAGCTGCCGGCATTGTCAATGTTGCTTCCATAAATGATTCTCGTTTTAATATTGTCAGATAAAGTCTTTTTTCAACGGCTTTCGGGAACAACCGCTTATGAACCTCTTCATAATCCGTTGGTATTCCTCCCCGCTGTACCCGCCAATGCCGAACAGTTCATAATATCCGGGGAACGGATATTGTTCCGGTTCCGGTGAATGGACGCTGACCGTCTTGTGTGCAATGACGATATGACGCACAAATCGGTAACACTTGTGCAGGTCTTCCAGTATGGTATATTCACGGTCCGTATGCGGCTCATAATACCCACAGGAGATATTGGCACAGGAAACCGGAAGTCCCCTTCTTTTCAGCATATATACATCCGTTGTGGCACCCTCGGCCGGTTTGTAGCCGTATTTGGGAGCGGCGGCACACCCGATGAAGTCACGTGTACAGAGTTCCGTGCCATGTATGCGGGTGATAAAGTCCGAATCGCCCCGGCGGTCGCACTGGAGCACGAAGCGGCAGTCCGAAAAGAAAGCCATGTCCGCCTCCCGGCTTCCTATGCATCCGTTCTCTTCCTGGACGAAGAAAGCGCATTTCATCACCTTGAAATCCTCCAGACATTTTAGGCAGATCCAGATGCCGTTCTTGTCATCGGCGCCGATGCCTGTCATACGCTTGTGGCGATAATCATAGCCTATCACCATGGCATCCGCCACCACGTATGCCCCGTAAGTGCCTGTCCTGTGGCGGTGCACCTCGTCCACATGCGCCACGACGCACGGATAAGTCTTTGCCTGGCCCTTTACGGCATAAAGGTTACCCAGACGATCCTGTCTGCAAGCTATGCCCATACGCTTCATCTCCGCTTTGAGGTAACGGAGCATGGGCTTTTCCTTCCCCGACGGGGAAGCTATGTTATAGAGTGTCATCAGTCTTTCCATAAAATTGATATTTGAATATAATACATCAAGTACAGGCGTACACCCTTGCGGATATACGCCTGCGACAGCCTTTATGATATAAAAAGTTTCTCCAGTTGCAAATAAGTCCTGAACGGCGGGATCGGCCGGCCTTTCTTGAAAAGCACGGAAGGGTAAACTTTTCCTTTGTATTCCCGTGCAGTGCCTTTTATCACTTCTCCGAAAACGGTATTTGTATAGAAGGATGTCCTGCATGAGGGACAGAAAACTTTTTCGAAATCATTATGTATCCTGTTACAGTTCGGGCACACTTGCATCATGCGGACGGCGTTTCCGCTTGTAGTCCGGCAGTTGGCAATCTGTCCTTCCCCCTCATAATTTCTCAGTTCCATTTTCCCGGATTTCATGGCGATGCTGCAAAATGTGTCCATATAAGGTGCCCCTTTCTTATGCCAGCGGAAAACCGGTACTTCCACGACGAGTGCCAGTTGGAGTTCTTGTCCTGCCACAATGCCTGTTTCTTGCAGGCTGTTCAGTGCCACATATTCCTTGGTATGGTGGTAATCGTTGAACTTTCTGCGCAGGAGAATCCCGATCCGGCGTGCCTCATTCTGCATCATTCCTATGACAAACGTATGGGACGAGTATATCCGGTCTGTCAGCGAAACCGTGTCCAACCCATAGTTGTTACCCGGACAGCGTACATTCTCCCACACGATGGCACGTCCGAGCACATTGTTGCTCTCGTCCCTTGCCACCAGGATTTTCGCCCCCGCGAAGTTGGCATAGAAGTCTGCCGCATTGCGTGCCTTTTCCGGATAACGCATGCAGGAATTGTGCAGGGTTGATGTGGTATCGTCCGCTATCGGAGAATAATTATCCCCGTCGTATGCCTCGTAAATGTCCTGCATCCCTTCCAGCAGGCGCACGGTCACCTTGCTGTCCACACAGATGGCACTGGCGAAATAAGCCATGTCCGTTTCCGGATATTCCGGCAGGTTCTTGAACAGCTTGATGAACGTGGACGGTTCCATATCCACCCGGTTTTCCGGGAACAGGGGAGCCTGCGGATTGTTGCGGTCCGGGAAATGCTCGTTGGACAGGTCCTTGTTACAGGCGGTGAACACGATGCGGATTTTCTGGAACCCGTCGCAGGATACCCGTTTGCGTTTGGTGGAAAAATGGTTGTAGAATCCCCGTACAATCTCTGTGACATCCACATTCTTCTTCAATTCGGCAAGGATGTCCCTTGCGATGACGCTCCCGTTTTCTGCCGCATGGGCCAGACGGGATTTCAGTTCATTGCTTGCATTCACTTTCATAATTTTATCTGTTTAATAATGGATTATTCATAAATTCAACACATACTGATCCGTTCGATGAAATACGGAATGAAGTCATGTTCCAGACCCAGGCTGTCGCATGCCTGTGCGAAATCCTCCGCACGGAGGTCATCCGCGTCCCTGTAGTCCAACAGGTTGCGTATCTCACTGTCCAGATACTCCTTCGCTTCTTCCGGAGTGCAGCCGCATGAGTTGCAGATCCGGGCAATAATGATTGTTGCCATAGCTGTCATTTTTTAGAATTTATTGTTCTGTTTACAGGAAGTTCCCGGCTTGTCCGGTATTCTTCCCCGCTCATCTTGGATATGGTCGGGATGCCTGTGCGAGTGAGTATCGGATTGACCAGCCAGCCGTCGTTGAACTTTTCAGGCTGCAAGCTGTCGTGCCAGATGACCTCGCCTACGCAACCGTGTATGAGCATGTTGCATACGGTCATCAGGCAACAAGTTCGGTTGATGTCCTCCCCGACCAGATAGCCGCCGAGGTTGCGTACGTGCCAGGCAAGCAGCAAACGTCCGCTGCCACAGGTCGGATCTCCCATCCGCTGTCCGGGCAGATGTTCTCCCGTATCGGCGCAGGCCGTCATGAGTTCGCAAATTGGTACCGGAGTGAAGAACTGTCCTTGTGCCTGTTTGGAACCGGCGGAAGAGAATGCCATGTAAATGTCGCCGAACGGGTCATACCAGCTATCATCTTCTTTCAGACGGCTTTGCATGAGCCGCACCCATTCGTTCACCATGCCCATGAACGCGGCATTCTGCTGCCGCTTGTATTTCCAACTCTTGAGCGGGGGTGCGCCGGGGGAGAAACCGTGGATGACAAATGCCAGGAAATCATTGAATACGGTCAGCGGATCATAACCACAGGCATGGGAGAAATCCGTCATCAGCCTTGCCAGGGGCTGTATCTCTTTGGGAATCGGGTATTGTGCCATAGCCTTCAATTTTTAATTGTCAGTTCCCGGTTATGCAGGTAAAGTTCTACCTGCCTTGCTACCATGTCGCAGAATTTCTGTCCGTTTCCCTCCTCGCTCCTGAAATAGGCCAGCATATCCCACAGGTTGCGGTTGAAGTAAAACGTCCATTTCTCATAATAGTGCTGCCCGCAGGCTTTCCCGAAGGTTTCCTGAAAAAGCGGAAGGGTCAGTCCTTCGCTCGCATGATGATTGTACTGCCATAAGGATACAACCAGCATTTGTCTGTAGTCCATTATGATCATATATTCTAATTTTTAATGAGACATCTGCCTGCTTGCAGGCATTCTTATTTCTTGTCGCAAATGTTGGCGTTTGACCCGGGACCGCGCAAGGCTTGGCGGGAAAAAATACCGCAGCGGAGCGAGGATGATTTTTTCCCGCCAACCAGCCCCAAAGGGGCCGCCTTGCCCGGTCAATCGGGCAAACGGCTATTTTTGCCGCAAGAAATGAGGATGACATTTGATATGATGCTTTTTATTGGGCGTTCTTTTACAAAGGCCCTTAAAATACAGGATGTCTGCTATGCAAAAATCTTCCCCACCGGGGAAAACGAGCGACTTGAGCTCTTTCAGCCCGTCACAATAGAAAAAAATGTTATCGTCTGTAGCCGGATCCACCGTTTGGGAAAGCCTGATATTCACTTCCGGATAGATGCTGCCATCATTCCAAACAATGACACAGACTGCATAATCCGGTTTACAGCCGTTATTCCTGATGAACATTTTGAAACCGTTCTCCATCTCCTTTTGAACCAGAGCCTGGCCTTCACTTGACGGCGGGTCAATAATGGCCAGCTCTTCCGCATAAACTTCCGCTTCGCTTACGCCGTTCCCTATCAGCAGCACCCGGGAGTCAAATTCCAATATTTCAGCTTCCGTTATTCCTGCATTATATTCTTCATTCGTATCAAGTACCTCATAGACGTCTGATGTTTCTCCGGCAGGGTCGTTCCAGTACACTGCCTGTTTTTCCTTGAACTTTCTCATCTTATGTTTCCAATCATTATTAAAATTATGAAAGCCCCATCCGACAGGACAGGGCTTTCGTTTTAATCACACTCAAGTCATTCTGCGTTCCGTATGTTCCGTTTCTCTCTTGACGCTCCGGAGGCGTTTCAAGAGGTGCAGGAAAATTTCACGGTCGTAGATACGGTACAGGAACCTTTTGCCCGTTTCCTTGATTTTTCCCGTGAAGGTGACGGACTCCCTGCCTGCCGGATATTGGAAGAATGTCCCGGCCGCTAACAAAGTGTAACCGTCCTTCTCCATATAATCCATGAATCGGTCCAGGTCATCGATGCCTCCCATTCCCGCGTAGTAAGTGAAATGATGTCTGCGCAGGCTTCGGAGGATACGGGCGACATCCTTGCGTGCCTCCTGAACGGATTCCATCTCTCCGGATACGGTCAGGTTGCAGATGAAGCGTGGACCGCCTTTGCCTGTAATGAAGAAATAGGCGGTTCCCATTCTCCAGCAGTTTTCGTCTGTTCCGGAAGAAACAATATTCCACTTACGGATTTCCGGTTTCAAGGTGATACGCCGGTAATGTTCGCCTATCTGACGCTGCAGTTCCTCGTGGGGCAGATTGACAGGACGGATACCGGTAAAGCACCGGCCGGATACTTTGAAATAAAAGTCATGCAACTCCCAGTAATAAGGTGTCGCATTAAAGAAGCAGTTCCGGTTCCGGCGAATGGAAGGGAAACCGCACTGTTCCTCATACCATGACCGGTGAACTTCCCTGAACGGCGCACAAAGGGATTCCATGTAAATACGGTTTTTCTTTTGCAACTCCTTCGCTCCAAAAGCATACAGGTACGGGTTGTGTTCCTTTTCACGCAATTCTATGAGGGTGTGTCCGGAATCGTCACAATGTACTCCGTCAGACATGACGGTCAGGACATCTCCCCGGAAATACCGGGAATCTGCCACATATTTTCTTTTATCATGGTCCATTGTCATGCGTTTTGAAGGTTCAACAATCTTTTTGCCGCCCGCACCGCATTCATGGTCAGTTGCCGTTGCCACGCCTTGTTCTTGGGGGACCAGCGGAAACCGTTCGACTTCAACTCTTTACGCCTGGCATCGTCCGGAATGCCGTCGAAAAGGATCTGAAGCCGGTCAATCTGCCGGTTCCACACCAGCCTGCCTCCTTCAAAAAGGATTTCACTGTTTTCCTCCTGTCTGGAGGCCTGCATTTTCTCTCTTACACGGGCCGCCATTTCGGGAAACTGGAAGAAACGGTTGCGCGGGGTGATAATCGGCTTTTTTGCATCGGCATTACAGGTACGGATAAAGTCAACGGCTTTTTGTACGGTTTCCACTTCACCCCGGTTGACGTAGGTCATTACCTTGTTTAGGATGCTGCTGACGAAAAGCGCCCGGTTATACCCCCGGATTTTTCCGGTATCCAGTTCGTGAATGGTTTGTGCACTGTCTGCGATATCCCTTTTCAGACTTTTCCAGGCGGCTTCCTGTTTCTCCTCTTCCGGACGCGCTTCCTCCTGCATCCGCTTCATGGCGGCAAGGAAGCGTTCCCGCCAGTTTTCGAACTCCTCCTGTTTGTTCCGGCAGGCCTGCTCCGCCTTTTCCTGTTTCCGGCAGTCGAACCCGGCCGGTCCGGTCACAGCCGGGCTCGCACACCGTGACAGGCTGCCGAACAGATCGGCAAGACGCTTCCGGTAGCCCTCCTTGTACTGTTCCCGCTTTTCTTCGGGAATGGAAGTCAGGTCGGCACACAACTGCTCCTCATGGCGGCAGATGTCTGTCTGGGCACGTTCCTCCGGGTCAAACGAATTCCACCGGTAGGCGCTGCATGCGCTGCCATACAGGTCTTCCAGATAGCCGGGATATCTGCATTTGACAATTTCCCATTCCTTGAAATCCGCCGGACGGATTACCTTCTCTATTCCATCAGCCGCCTCTATAGTGTGCACATACGAATGCATTCCCATGCAGCGTTTCCGGAAATGAAAAAGGACGGGAGCTTCGTCCGTCCCCGTCCTTCTGATGCTTTCCGCACGGTAGGCATTGCTCTCCGTGAGCATGACAGCCTGTTCTCTCGGGAAACCCGCTACTTGTCCTTCACGGGGTTTCGGTGTCGTTGTTGTCATCATTGTTCTGTTGTTTTAGTTAAACATAAGTTTTATTGGACTGTTTCAATATTCATATTTTCATCAATACCGGTCATAACTTGTTGACGCTTCTGTATATTCCGGAGTGACTTGCCGTCATACAGGTTGACTGCCCGTTCCACCAAAGGTCGCCGATATGTGTCAGACAACTCCGCATAGAAACGTTCAGCCGCACCGAATACGCCATTGCCGGACAACAGGCACCATTTTTCCCAAAAATGACGGGACATGTTCCCGTACACGATTCTGCACTCTTCCTGGCTCCAGGTATTCCACATATAGTAGAAGAAACTGGAAACTGCATTTTCTGCTTGAAAATTCATAATTCTTCTATTTGAGGTTATATATAGTTCATTTCAGAAACGTTCTTCCTTCCCGTCATATGTCCAGCGGAAAAAGCGGTCTCCTTCAGCCCATTGCATGGCCCGCATGTACAGGTAGAACGCTTCTTCCAATGTCAATCCGTCCACCGGTACGGATGCCAGCATTTCACCCATACATACTTCACTGTCACCATAACCGGATTTTATTTCTTCAAATTTCTTATCGCAAAGGGTACTTTGTAGAGGACTGTTGCCGGAACAGTACAATTCTTCTTCAAAATAGCCCTGTTTGCTTTCGGACATTCCTGCCCGTCTTGGCTCTGTTTTATTTTCCATTTTATCTGCTTTTGAGAATTATACAATGATTGTCAAATTGGTTAAGAGACAATCTTTAACGTTTCACCGAAGAAGGAGTCACATGCTCCATATACATGTTGAATGGAACATTCGGTCTCTGACTTTCCGTTGTCAAGCCTGAAGCGGAAACCGTAACGGTCTTTTGGTTTCAGTTCCAACTTTACATCCTGTTGCAATTCCATTCCGAACAGGCTGCCGCCGCCGTATATGGAACTGAATATGCCGCAATAGTTACCTTTGGGGATAATGACTTCCTTGAATGAGAATCCGATGTCATATAAGTCCTTCAGACTTACTTTCCCGATATAGGTCAGCAAGTTTGCACCGCAACAGGAATTGATAAGTTCCTGATAGAAATGTTCGTAGGACACTTGTTCCTTACCGTACCGGCTTTTCCTGTCCGGAAAACGGCCATGTGCCGTGTAGCCCTTTTCTACAAGCATCTTCTTTACCCTGGCGGGATTGAGCTTCAAGGCGTCCACCATGTCACCGAAATAGGACTCCTCGTAACGGTACCCCCCTTGTGATTCAAACCAATTGGAATTGATGCAGTCGTAATCGGAAAGCATCTCCACCCGTACCGGGATGTCATCCGTATGTTTGATCAGTTCCGTCAAAACGTCTGAATCATCACGGGCATAAATCTCGCTCCTTATTTCATCATCGTGTTCCTCAAAGAAAGATTCCACTTCCTCCTCATCGAAATCATGGAAAAGGATGCATTTTTCCTTGAGCTTTTCCATAATCCCTTTGGCCGCCTCCCATTCGGAATCTCCGTACCATTCTTCCGTCTTGTCCCAAAGAGGTTCCGGACTTCTCTTGTCCAGGCATTCCTGGAGCAGGTCACGGTTGCCGTCAAGATTGTCCCGGCAATCCGTCCATACCAGCGTATAGGATTCTTCCATCAGTGATTTCACCAATTCCATTGTCAGTTTTTTCTTCATCGGAGTTACCTGTGTACGGCAGGATTTGATTTCCCGTACATGATGTGTATGAAAGTGCATAAATGAAAAAAGGCGGCCTTGCGGTCGCCCTTCCGTTATTTCTCTTCCTTTTTTATTTTGACAAGCTGCCTGAAACGTGCGGCTATTTCCCCGCATTTGCTCCAGGCAAGTTCCTTATACTTGCGGCGAATGGCGCAATATTCCGGCCAGGATTTGCCCCTGAGTTCATCCCGGTAGGAATCCATGCGCAGTTCGGGGTATTCCCGGAACAGCGTTTCAAACGCCTTGCGCCATTTGCGTGTCTGCCACGTGCCTTCCGCCACCAGGCTAATGAAATGGAACAGTTGTTCGTCTGTCCTTACATCCAACGCAAGGAAGTGGTCAGTCCTCGGCCACACGTTGTTGGAATGCTGCCATGTTTCTATTTGGTGGGTACAGGCATTATAAACCATCTTGGTGATTATCTGATAACTCATATTTGTCAGTTTTTAATTGTAATGCCATCATGTCATTCCTGCAAATCTTCATAGTAAGGGACATTGAAATGCGCCGCCGCCTCGTCCATCTCCTCCAAACGGATTGCTTCCATATCCGATGTCTCATTGTCACCGGCATTTATCCGTTCTTTCATCTTCCGGTGCATCCTGCGGACTATCTTGCGCATGGTCTCATCATCCGTATCCTCTGTACAGAACGGGCAGGAAAGGTTTTCAAGCTCGTAACGGGTCAGGACGGTAGTGCCATAGCGGAAAGGCTTTTTGTAGAAGGCATCGTCCGTGTCAGCCGGCTGGAGTTCAGGGGCGGGATCAAGGCTGTGACAGCAAGCGATGTAATTGGTGCCGCCCCGTTGGGTCTGATTGTTTTCCCGGAAGAAGTCCAGGTCCCATTGTGTCAGCCGGAAGCGCTTGCGGTTGCTCGTCAGGTAATCCGTCACTGCTTCCTTGGAGGAGAATGGGGCGACCAGTTCCAGGCTGGACGTGCTGAGCCAGGCATCGCAACGGTAGAGCAGCCAGACTTCCTTTTCTTCTGCTGGAAGGTTGTTCCCTTGCCTGTCAAAGTCGTGAATGGCGTTATCCAGGCTTCCGAACGCAAGGCGGGCTTTGTCCTCCAAAGGGATGTCCGCAGAACTGTCGCTGAAACGCCTCTCGACAAAACTGCGGAAAGTGCTGTTGTTCAGATATTCCTGCGCCTCCTTGTCTTCGGGAGCCAGCATGATATTGACACTAATGAAATCATTGGCCGTAAGCACGTGCTCTTCCCTGTTGTATTCGTCCTCCGTCCTGCATACGGCAAGGGAAGGGCTTTCCGCTTCCACCTCGACCACGCGGCGGAGCGTTTCCTCAATGGCGATTTTATGTTTCATGCTACCATGTTTTATGAATGGATAATTCCAAGTATTTCTTCATCACTCAGCGTGTGAATGTCCTCATCGCTCAGGAAACAGGCGAATTCTTCCAGCATTCCGGCCGCTTCCATCAGCAAAGAACCGTCAAACTCCAGTCTGGCTTCCAGCCGTTCCGTGGAGACCTTATATCCATCCACTTCACGCACAGGATATGCTATTCCGAAATAATATACGCTGCCTGTAGGATACTTGCCGTTAATTCTCGTTTGGTTTACTTCTGTTCTCATATTTGCTATTTTTTATACGGTTAGACATGACCGGCTCTTGGAGCCAGTATTTCTGTTTCTTACGTGCAGGGTTGCTTCCTGCCGGGATTGTGCAAGGCTTGGCGGGAAAAAATACCGCAGCGAAGCGAGGATGATTTTTTCCCGGCCAACCCCAACGGGGCATGGCCTTGCTCAATCCAAAGGCAGGGGGCTAAATTTGCTGTAAGAAAGAGAAATATGGATTGTGCTATTAAGGTGTGGACAAATACAATATCACTCTTTATCAATTTGAAGAAGAATTATTTCAGTAGATTATATACTTAGAATTATACGCAATTCAAATAAAAACCGTATCTTTGCATAAAACATTAAGTATGGATATATCTCAGACATCCCAAAAATTAGAGCGTTATCATTCCCTTAAAGGAAAGAGCATAATGCCATCCTTGTTTCGCTGGAAGAAACAGGGAATGGTGGCACATGTGCGCAAAGGTATCTATTTGCCCTCAGATTTACAGGACAAGTTCAGAATAGCCTGCAACGCTGTCGAGGAAGGTTGCCTTGTGTATCATGCTGCCTTGGAGTATTATTCACTACAGACGCAGGAATTCAACTGGTTGTATGTACATAGTTCCTCCATTTTCCGTACATTCACTTATCAAGGTGAGTCCTATATTTATAAGCCGGTAAAGTTCTTGTATAAACCGCTTGTCGTGGATAAAGACAATCCGTATCCAATCCGGGTAACATCTATCAACCAGACTCTTATAGACTGTCTGTACAATATAAATCTGGCTGGAGGATTGGAAGAACTATTGTATGCCATATCAGAACTTGACCATACACTTGTTAATGAGAAAGATATGCTGCACTGTCTGGAACTGTATGGAAGCAAGAGCCTCTTTCAACGTGCGGGATTTGTTTTGTCTCACTTTAAAGATGATTTGCGCTTGTCGGACTATTTTTTCAAAGCATGCAAGGAAGGCATGGGAAAGAATATCAGTTACTTAATAAATCCATATTATTGCGATTCATTTTCCAAGGAATGGAAACTGTGTATCCCGGCAAATGCAATGAAAGAAATTCAAAAAGATTGCTATTATGAAATTTGATCTTCAGAAATCTGAAATACAAAAGATTGCCGCAGAACATAATTACACGGTCAATAATGTTGAAAAAGTCATTCGGCTGTCTTTTATTCTGAATGACCTGAATACGCATACGGAATTTAGAGGGAAATTATTGCTGAAAGGAGGCACCGCCATCAATTTGCTTGCTTTTGCCGAACCGCCCAGACTCTCGGTTGACCTCGACCTGGATTTTGCGGAAAACATGTCGAAAGAGCAGATGATGGAGGAAAGGAACAAAATCAATCAGGCATTGATCCAATATTGCCAAGAGAACGATTATGAAGTTACACTGCGGAAATCATTCTCATTGGACTCTTATTCTTTATATTACATAACAGTAACAGGGAGTAGAGACAAGATAAAGCTGGATATAAATTATCATAACAGGTGCCATATACTTCCCTATGTGATAACCCAAATACCTTTTCCTTTTTCAGTAAAAGATGGTATGCTGAATGTTACACATTTAGCCCTGCCGGAACTATTCGGTGGAAAAATTAAGGCGTTTTATGAGCGTTGCAAGCCAAGAGATATCTATGATATATATTCTCTTGCCCAATCGAATATCCTATCAACTCCGGAAGAACGTGCCTTGCTCAGAAAATGCATCGTTTTTTACAGTACTTTGGGGAATCCGGACAATCCTCATCTTTTAAAACAGGATGTAAGGCATATTTTGAAAATGCCGTTTCAGGATGTCAAGGCACAACTATTGCCGATGCTTCATATCAATGCGGGGAAATACCCAAAGGATGAAATAAATCATTGTGTAATAAACTATCTTTCTGCACTGATGGCATTGGATGAAACAGAACAAAAGTACATAGATGAATTTTATAGGGGCAATTATTGTCCCGATTTGCTGTTTGATAATGAAACGGCCATTAAATTGCTTAACCATCCAGTAGCGTTACGGACACAACAACAAATTATGAAGGACAAAGATGAAATTGAAAGCAACTAATTTTTTAGATTGTCATTGCCATATCAACAAAATTTCGTATATTTGCCAAACGGAATAAGGCAAATTCCTAACAGAAGAATATAGAGGCTATATAGGTGCAAAATCGGGGACCTTTTTCAGGTAATACTTAATAACTTACTGAATATCAGATGTTAAATTTGAGAAGGTTAGTCCCGTACGCACCGCAATAAACATTGAAAATCAATGTTTTGCAAAACAAACACCCGATTTTACACCCAAGAATGTAAAGTCGGGTGTTTTTTGTATTATTCAGGAAAAACACCGAGCGAAAAATCACTTGATTTTTGTAACATTCTACATGGTTTCGTATCTAAATGGAAAAAGAATAAAATCATGAAGAATTTAATTTGTAAAGTCGGGCTGCTGTGTGTCGTGTTATTGGGAATCATAGATACGGGCTTTGCTCAATCATTTTCCGTGCAACGTGTAGGTAATGGGAAACAAGCTATTATTCTGATTCCTGGCTTCGCGTGTTCTGGCGAAGTATGGGAACAGACGGTTGATAGCTTACAAAACAATTACAGTTGTTACATTCTAACGATGCCTGGATTTGCAGGTATTCCTCCCGAAAAAATCCGTCCTTTGATAGTTGGGCAAAACAGATTATTGGGTTCATTCAAAAAGAAAATATAAAAAATCCTATACTCATAGGTCATAGTATGGGTGGTGGCTTGGCTCTTTATATAGCATCAAGCCAGCCAAATTTAGTCAAAGGCATTGTCGTTGTAGATGCACTTCCTTGTTTGGCGGCTCTTTATAATCCCGATTTTCAGAGTAAAAAGATTGCTCCTGAAGAGTTTAACGAGTTTGAATCTCAAATGCGCAAGATAGATGAAGAGCAATTTTACAGGCAAGCCTATATCAGCGCAACATCGCTTACGAGTGATTCGCTTCGGTATGACAATCTCGTCAAATGGAGCTTATCATCTGACAGAACGACTTACGCCCATATGTATTATGAGTATTCCAACATAGATTTAAGACCCATTATACCAAGCATTTCCGTTTCAACATTAGTTTTGTTGGAGTATCCTTTTAAGAAAATAGCCCCTATGATTGAGCAACAGTTTGGAAATCTGCCGAACATCCGGTTGGAATACGCGAATAAAGGATTGCATTTCATTATGTTTGATGACTGGGAATGGTATATACAACAGATTATGGACTTTTTAAATGACAGACCGTGAGTTTCGAGTATTTATATAAGGTCTATTGGGATAAGGTCTTCCGATTATGTATGGGCTATTTCAATGATTATTCTTTGGCGCAAGACTTGGCACAAGATGTCTTTGTCCGTGTGTGGCAATATCTTCCCACTTTCAAAGGTGAATCATCCGTAGGAACGTGGTTTTTTCGTATTGCCACAAACATTTGTTTGCGCGAAAGAGAGCGTCAGAATAGTATTTCTCAAGCAGAAGTCCCATTGAACCTGTTCGCTAAAGAACTGAGCGATAATTCATTACAGGTGAAAATTCTGTATGAAGCCATAGCCGAGCTTCCGGAAATGGACCGCTTGGTTATTTCACTTTATCTCGAAGAGTTGAAACAAGCGGAAATAGCTCAAATCACAGGCCTGTCGGAAGCAAATGTACGTGTAAAGATACACCGGATAAAATCCACATTAGCAAAAAAAATACGTAATAATGATGAATGATATAGATATAAAATCCTTATGGAAAGGACAGCAGGCACCTGTTGCAGATTTGTCTGCCATACGCAAAAAGATAAAACGTTTCAGATTACGCAGAATCGGAGAGGCTTATGCCGTCATTATGCTTATGATATTAGCCATTGTCTTTGGAGCGGTTATCTGGATATGTTGGACACCCTTGCTGACGGTCACCAAAGTGGGCATTACTTTGTTGTCCATAGGCTTTATGCTGCCGGCTTTATCCTACGGCAGACTTCTTCGGCTTTATTATGGACTGAAAATTGATAGTACCAATATTGACTATATAGATAATCTTTTAAGAATAAAAAAGCGAGAATACAGACAGCAGCATCTCATCTTGAACTTATATTTTTTCTTTTTGTCAATTGGTTTTGCACTCTATGGATATGAATATACATTTTTCCATTCGTTTTATTGGGGGATAATTGCCTATTCTATTCTGTTGCTGTGGATTGCTCTAAACTGGTTTGTGTTCCGACCGCGTATAATAAGAAAACGCAATCACAAGTTCTACGACTTTATGAGGTACATTGAAAGTCATAGGGAACAGCTATTAGAATAGGTATTGTCTTTGGGACAAACACATAAAAAGACAGATACATTCTCATTTACTGTAAGCATTCGATAAACTACAAGTTTTAAACCTTTATATACAACAATAGCGACTGTCACTATGAACCTAATAGTTTCAGTCGCTATTATTTTGTTGAACCTATATGTTGCATATGGCAT
>NZ_NFKD01000140.1:0-937 GCF_002160215.1 Bacteroides sp. An19
GCAGTACCGGCAGAGTACCCAGCATCACCTGATGGCAACTGCCGGAAGGGGTTGCGCTCGTTATGGCACTTAAGCCGACACCTCACGGCACGAGCTGACGACAACCATGCAGCACCTCCACGCCTGCCTTGCGGCTGTACCGTTTCCGGCACATTCAGGCGCAGTTCAAGCCCGGGTAAGGTTCCTCGCGTATCATCGAATTAAACCACATGTTCCTCCGCTTGTGCGGGCCCCCGTCAATTCCTTTGAGTTTCACCGTTGCCGGCGTACTCCCCAGGTGGGACACTTAACGCTTTCGCTTGGCCGCCGACTGTATATCGCCGACAGCGGGTGTCCATCGTTTACCGTGCGGACTACCAGGGTATCTAATCCTGTTTGATACCCGCACCTTCGAGCCTCAACGTCAGTGGCGGGCTGGCATGCTGCCTTCGCAATCGGGGTTCTTCGTGATATCTATGCATTTCACCGCTACACCACGAATTCCGCATGCCGCGACCGTACTCAAGCCCCACAGTTTCAACTGCAATTTTACGGTTGAGCCGCAAACTTTCACAGCTGACTTAAGGGGCCGTCTGCGCTCCCTTTAAACCCAATAAATCCGGATAACGCTCGCATCCTCCGTATTACCGCGGCTGCTGGCACGGAGTTAGCCGATGCTTATTCGCAGGGTACCTGCAATATGCCACACGTGGCACACTTTATCCCCCTGCAAAAGGAGTTTACAACCCGTAGGGCAGTCATCCTCCACGCTACTTGGCTGGTTCAGGCTCGCGCCCATTGACCAATATTCCTCACTGCTGCCTCCCGTAGGAGTTTGGGCCGTGTCTCAGTCCCAATGTGGGGGGCCTTCCTCTCAGAACCCCTATCCATCGTCGCCTTGGTGGGCCGTTACCCCGCCAACAAGCTAATGGAACGCATCCCCATCGGCGGCCGATAA
>NZ_NFKD01000141.1:0-933 GCF_002160215.1 Bacteroides sp. An19
CGAAGAAGTGCCAAGCTCGAATGAATATACGGGTAGGATACCAGATTCCTTATTCGCAGGCAAAGATTGATAACACGCACCTCAATCGCCTTAAACGGCGATTAGCTGCAAACCATTAGCAACAATTAAAAATAAGAAATATGAACTATAAAACAATGCTCGCAAAAGTTCTTGGAGAAAAAGAACTTATGGAAATGAATGTACAGACTATTAAAGACGATGAAAGCCTGTTCTATAAATTAGTGGATAAAAATTTCCTCTTAATAGTGGATTGGAGTGGAGAAGATAGACAAGGAATGTTGTATAACTTCTTCAACAACAGACTTCAATCAATGTTGGGGGTACAATTGGTTGTATCCGAAGATGAAGTTTATCAAAAATATAATCAAGAAATAGAAGAACCCAAACGAGGTGATTTCATTCCCTTTGCGTTATCCTATTTTGATAAGCAATTGGAAAAGCTTGGGGCAAGAGTTGTATTGCTTGACTTAGAAAATGACACTTATAACATATTGGTGGCTTATAAAAAAGATGCCAAAAAACTAAAGTCTATAAAATCTGATTTTTGGAAGTTATCAACTTTAGAGCAAAAGCAAGGTCGAGTGGTTATTTCCATAACCTGCCCTAATTGTAAAGATTTTGCATGTTATGACATGTTGATTGAAGAGGAAAGCAATATGGCAAATGAAAAGTGCGAAGTATGTGGAACACTCTTTTGGGATGAAAATGCAAATGAAGTTGTAGAAATGGAAAAGACTTATTATTAATGTAGTTGCTAACAAGCACCTGTGCCACTTAACAGTGGCAAGCTGCAAACCATTATCAATCAAAATAAATTATAATACTATGTACGAAAATTTAAGTGAGAAACGGAAACAAGAGTTGGATACATTGAGAGAATGGGCAGTTTGCGCTGGAGATGATTACTATTTT
>NZ_NFKD01000142.1:0-926 GCF_002160215.1 Bacteroides sp. An19
AAGGAACGCTTCTTCCACTATACGCTTTACCTCATCTTCCGCCTGATAAGCGTCTACACGGTCTATACGGAGAAAGAGCAGAGCCAGGGGCGTGCCGACTGCATCGTGGAGACGGATGACTACATCTATATTTTCGAGTTCAAGCGCGACGGTACGGCGGACGAGGCTTTGGCGCAGATAGAGGCGAAAGGTTATGCCCGACCCTACGAAGCAGACCCGCGCACCTTATATAAAATAGGTGTGAACTTCTCTTCCGAAACGGGGACGGTGGAGGACTGGAAAACCGTCTGATTTACTATTTGTCTATTTGCGATTTTCTATTCTATGTAGGGGCGTATCGCATACGCCCTGAATGCGCCAACTTATCCACGCGGATGATTTCAGAGCGTGCGATACGCCCCTACAGTTCATTGGGTGAAATGTGGAATTCATTTTTTCATATCCGTAATTTAAAGGTTAATGTAAAGATAAAAAGAAAGGGAGGCGTTTCCCATTATGAGATTGAGAACGCCTCTCTTATCTTAGTAAGCAGTGTTAATTCTGAATTGTTTTGCTTAGGCTGTTATTACTTCGCTGCTTTTACAGTTACAGACAGAGTCTTAGTAACACCGAATACGTCAACCAATTCGAACTTGAGAGTTATAGGCTCAGTTGTACCGATATTATTAGGCAACTGAATCATGATGCCACCTGGAACAGCAGGCAAACCTTCTTTCTTATTCGCTTGTTTAGCTGGCAAGTTAACGACAACAACCTTATCTTCATAAGGACCTGATACTGCCCAACCATTGGTCTTAGTATAAAGATTTGTTCTTTGTGTCAACAGAATAACGGACATTGTGACCCATATCGTCATTGTCATTATCTTGGTTATTGTCACCTTCACCACCAATAACGGTCAGTTTCACGGAGTTGTTTGCAATTGC
>NZ_NFKD01000143.1:0-899 GCF_002160215.1 Bacteroides sp. An19
TCGGGGATATTAGGGTCATATGCGCGAAGCTTCTCCGATTTACGACCAAAGAGCTGACGGTTCAGCCATGCGACCTGAGCCGTCAACTCTTTGATACGTTCCTGCAGGTTTTTAATCTGATCTGACTGTTCTTTATTGGTGGCAGACAACGAAGCAACAGTGGCATTCAGCCCTTCTATCGTCTTGAGTAATATAGCTTTTTCATCCATTGCCTGTCTCTTTTTTACTGATGTAAAGATACTAATTATTAATGGATTATACAATAATACCAGCACTTTTTTCAATAAAAAACATGTCATACATGGTACTCCTTACGCTCTGCCCTTAACCGCCGGAGCCTCTGCCCCGGGCTTTCCTGAATACCCTCGACCATCATTACCAGGTCACGCCATTCCATGGGATAACTGTCTGATTCCGGGTCGTATTCCGGCAGTTTGAAGCGTCCGGCCTCCAGCCGTTTGACGTACATCACCATGCCGCCGTCTTCCGCATGAAGCAGCTTCATAAGCCTGCGGTTGGAGCCGATGAAGATGAAGACATCGCCGTTCTTCACCTCACTTTTCATCTTTTCATGCACCACCCCGCACAGCGAACTGATGCCCTTGCGCATGTCCGTCCTGCCCGGACACAGGAAGTAGCGCATCGTGTCGTTCAAGTTAAACATGGCCCTCCTGCAGACTTTGGTTCAACACTTCCATCAACAGCTTCTCTGAGCCGTTTCCAAAGTGGGCACGGAGTCCGTTGGGAAACAACAAGGACACGCCGTAAGGAGCCTGTTCGTCCAAGGACAATTCTGCTGTTGGCCGTTTGATATTGATCGGAGCCAGCTCTTGTTTGATACTGTCTTTCTCGGCAGAGTATTTCTTTTGCCAATAGTGATAGGTGGAATAACTCACTCC
>NZ_NFKD01000144.1:0-870 GCF_002160215.1 Bacteroides sp. An19
TTCATGTGGATGTGTGAAGACAACATCGTGGAAGTACCATTCGACAAGGAACACCTTTTCGAGCAAATCCTGAGTCCTGCCAATCTTAATCGAGCCTATAAGGCAGTGATTGGTAACAAGGGCTGTGGCGGTATCGACAAGATGTCATGTGAACAATTGTTTTCATGGCTATCAGCCAATAAAGATGCGCTCATCCTTTCCTTGATGGACGGTTCTTAATAAAATATCTCATTTTAATTACATGTAGTACCATTATTTCTTCTTGTAATAACGGGGAAATGGAGCGTAAAATTCAAAGTCTGACATCTGAAGTTACTCAACTCAGAGACTCTTTGAATAAGGTAATGCCAGAACTTGAAGGCTACAGAAATAGCCCAGAAAAATTATGCTCAAACATTGATGAGTTGTACAAAGCTGGAGATATTTATGAGCTCAAATCCATCAAAGATAAATTGGAAAAATATCATCCTGAATCCAAGCTTAAGTTTCGCAAGTGATTTTAGCCTGTCAGGCAGCAACCGCGAGTTTGTCAAAGGCCAGTTTCACTGCTCTGATTTGTTTGTCGTTTGATATTACCTGTTCTATCAGAACCATAATGTCACAGTTGAGTACCTCGGCAATAACGTTTATGACTTCTATAATCAGCAGCCAGATTTTCTCTGCCACTGAAAGTTCAACAGAGTCCTTTGTAATTTCAGTAAAAAGTCCCCCAATCGTTTCGTATGACTCACTGCGTTTGACATAACTGAGGATATTAGAGTTTATGTAAATTAGTTATGATAGTTCCAAGGGTTGATTTTAATTCTGAGATTATGCAGTGCCATACATGTGGAAAAGATGTTTTCTACAAAGTTGTTCGCCCTGAGCCTG
>NZ_NFKD01000145.1:0-863 GCF_002160215.1 Bacteroides sp. An19
AGATACGAGCCCATTAAGGTAGGATATCCTGCCTTTCGTAGGCTCTCCTTATTTATCGCCACCTTCAATATAGGACTGTCAGCAATACGCCAATAACCTTTGCGGGTGTTACCCCATTCACATGCCTTGTATTTTCCAATGCCACATTTAATGAGATTTGCTACCTTAGTCTTGGATTTCTTCCAGGATTTCCATATACACATGCGTATTCTCCGTCTTAACCACTCATCCGTATCAAGAAGAAAGCGTTTCATATCGGCAAGGTGATAGTATCCAATCCATCCACGTATGTACCCTTTCAGTTTCTGTTTCCTCTTGACGTATCCCCATCCGTTGCTACGATTCGTCAGTTCTTTGAGTCTTGATTTCATCTTGGATTTGGACTTCGAATGTACTGTGAGGCGGCATTTGCCTTTCATTACATAAAAGGAGTAACCGAGATACTTAACTCCTTGGACATACGACACTACAGTCTTTTCCTTGTTGACTTTGAGATATAAAGTTCCCTCTATATATCGGGTTATGGACTCCTTGACTCTTCTTGCCGCCCTTTTGGACTTACAGAATATCATCGAGTCATCGGCATAGCGGACAAAAGGAAGTCCTCTACGTTCGAGTTCCTTGTCCAACTCATTAAGCATAATATTGCTCAGCAATGGACTTAGTGGTCCTCCTTGAGGAGTTCCTTCCTCGCTCGCTTCGAACAGACCTTTATTCATTACACCGCTTCGGAGATATTTGTGTATTAGACTGACAACTCTGCCGTCTTTAATAGTACGGCTGAGGATTTCTATGAGTTTGCTATGATTAACGGTATCAAAGAAGCGCTCGAGGTCAAGGTCTACTACATATATGTAGCCTGC
>NZ_NFKD01000146.1:0-849 GCF_002160215.1 Bacteroides sp. An19
ATTTTGTATTGCCGGATGACCCGAAGCCCGGCTTCCACCGCCTTCCTCCGCCCTTTCCGCTACGCTCCAAGGACGGAGGAAGGCGGTGGAGGAGTTGCACTTCTAACTTGACGGTGGGGTTAAGTCTATAATTTTATAGGTGGTACTTTTTTCTGCTCCTCCCTATAAAACAGACTTTCTTCTAAAAAAGTCCCATATTCTACTGTCTAAATTTCAACCCGTTTCAATTCTTCTTTTAAGAGTGTCAGGAAGAAAAATTGGACATTAATTTAGAACTCACTAAATCTATAAATAATTTTACCCTTGCAAGAAATTCCCTTGAAATGTTCCGTATCTTCTTCTTTGCAATGTTTGGCATAGTTGCATTGTAGGCAATGGCTTGCAAGCCATAATGTTCTGCAAGGTATATGGCTCTTTCATTGTGGTACTTCTGTGAAATGATAGTAACGCTTCCCAAGTCCTTGACTTTGGTTATTGAATATAGGGTGCGCGTTCCTTGATAGTCCAAAGAAACCAAGCTGTCAGGAACTCCCTGTTTTATCAATGAATCTCTCATTGCTATCAATTCATTGCATCCTCCATTGTTTGAATAATCTCCTCCACTTGCTATAATCCGTCTTATCTTTCCACTATGGTAAAGCATTGCGGCAGCTTTGATTCTTTCATCAAAGTAGTAGTTATGCTCGCCGTTGGAAGTAATGGGCGAAGTTCCCAATAACAGACCAACTTCATTAGAGTTTATGTAAATTAGTTATGATAGTTCCAAGGGTTGATTTTAATTCTGAGATTATGCAGTGCCATACATGTGGAAAAGATGTTTTCTACAAAGTTGTTCGCCCTGAGCCTGCA
>NZ_NFKD01000147.1:0-780 GCF_002160215.1 Bacteroides sp. An19
GGCTGAGTAATGTTTTGATTTGCAACTATAAAATTACTCATTTTCTGCGATATGCGGAAATCCCTGTGCCCCTTTTATATCCCAAGAAGAAGGTTTCTATTAACTTGCGAAACTTGAATTATTGACTTACGAAATAACACAGGGGGTTCAAGCAAGTGTGTGGATAGGCTTATTTCCTATTTTCCACATCCGGACTATTCGCTATATTCTAAGAGTCAGTTGAAGGTCAGTGCATATTCCAAAGCCTATAATAAAGACAGGCATCCGGAAATATACAGTCAAATCTGCAATTTGCCGGATGGAGGACTTTTTGTTATAGAAGCTACTCCCGTCAAGAGTAATTTGAAAGAAGCTAATCTATATCATGGTAAAACAACTATTCTTGTGAATAACAAGACTTACTCTGGTGCATCCACTTTGGCCCATACGATGAAGAGGTTAGGTATCGCGAGAGTGAAAGGAGAAACAGGATGCCCTGATGTATATTTCGGTAATTATCTGCATTTTACATTGCCAAATTCCAAGATAGATTATTATATCAGTTTCTCTAAGTTTTATGAGTAAAAACAATTGATAAAATGAAAAAGATTATTAGAGTTTATGTAATTTAGATTTGTTATATATCGCGCATACGCGTACCTTTGCAACATGAATTACCACAACCATAAAGACAACAGCAAAAGTTTCCGTGCCTTGACGGGAGTTAGCCATGAACAGTTTTGTGCGCTTCTCCCTTATTTCGAGGCTGCGCATGAGGACTATTTGTCCGAGTATGAAATG
>NZ_NFKD01000148.1:0-772 GCF_002160215.1 Bacteroides sp. An19
ATAACCAAGATCAGGAAGAAAATTAATGCCAGACCGAGAGAAAAACTCAATTTCTTGACTCCGGCTGAGGTCTTTTTCAAAAATATTTCGTAATGTTGCACTCGCTGGTTGACTCTGCCAATTCAAAACAGCTTCTAAAGAGGATACGAAAATTTTACGTTGAAAATATAGCCTTTTTCTTTCGTCTTGGCAAATTATATCCGGAAAACCTGTCGGCAATGCCGATCCTGACGGATGAATGCCTATAATGCGTATTCTTTCAACAACTCGAAACAATGGCAATCCAGGAACTGTCCATTTTTGAAGCAAGCTTTATGCTGAATACCTGTTTTTCGGAAACCTGCCTTTTCCAATGCCCGCATGGAGGCAAAATTGCCGGCATAGACCTTAGCAAAAATCCGCACGACATCGGTTTGGCTGAAATAATCGCTGACAGCTTGACGCAAAGCCTGCGTCATAATCCCTTTATTCCAATAGGGTTCGGCAATCCAATAACCTATTTCCGCATTAAAGCGTTCCACGTCTGTGCCTCTGTCGAAACTGATGTTTCCGGCAGCTTCCGCATTTATTTCAATGCAATAATTATTTTGTACCTCTTGGACCTTGATGTATCGTATGAATGCGGCTCGTTGAGTACCAGCATGATTTTATTTAATGAATGTCCGCAATTAGCCAATTCGACTGAGTTGAAAATGCAGTAGTACTGCGTTTGCCGATGCAGTATATATTCGTAGGCGGATGCAGTATATATTCAACCGCGAATGCAGTATAT
>NZ_NFKD01000149.1:0-721 GCF_002160215.1 Bacteroides sp. An19
AGCTGGCTCCGATCAATATCAAACGGCCAACAGCAGAATTGTCCTTGGATGAACAGGCTCCTTACGGCGTGTCCTTGTTGTTTCCCAACGGACTCCGTGCCCACTTTGGAAGCGGCTCAGAGAAGCTGTTGATGGAAGTGTTGAACCAAAGTCTGCAGGACGGCCATGTTTAACTTGAACGACACGATGCGCTACTTCCTGTGTCCCGGCAGGACGGACATGCGCAAGGGCATCAGTTCGCTGTGCGGGGTGGTGCATGAAAAGATGAAAAGTGAGGTGAAGAACGGCGATGTCTTCATCTTCATCGGGTCCAGCCGCAAACTCATGAAATTGCTTCATGCAGAAGATGGAGGCATGGTGATGTATGTGAAACGTCTGGAAGCCGGTCGCTTCAAACTGCCCAAATACGATCCTGAGTCAAAAAGTTATTCCATGGAATGGCGTGACCTGGTGATGATGGTCGAGGGTATTCAGGAGAATCCTGAACAGAGACTCCGGCGGTTAAGGGCAGAACGAAAGGAATACCATGTATGACATGCTTTTAGGTTGAATAAAAGTGCTTGTTTTGTTGTGTAATTAGCTAATATTTAGTATTTTTACGCAAACAAAAAACAAGCAGGCAATGAAAGAAAAGGATATTTTACTCAAGACGATAGAAGGGCTGAATGCCACTGTCGCTTCGTTGTCTGCCACCAATAAAGAACAGTCAGAGCAGATTAAA
>NZ_NFKD01000015.1:0-71381 GCF_002160215.1 Bacteroides sp. An19
TGTTACTTTGTTTACGCATAAAGTCATGGGGGTATTAAGTTATTTCTTTCATTTACAAATTTAATAATTCTCTTGGCTTTATGCTATTTTGCTAGCACATTACAAACATAGGAACTAAAGTTTTTGCAAAAATACAATTTTTTCCATTTGCAGAACAGGGGTGCCTATTTAAAATAGGACCGAAATGAAAAAGAATCGCACTCTTACAACAGATATGCGGCAAAGAATGTTTATTGGGAAATGAATTCCGCATTTTGCCCAATAAGGAGTTAAAAGGATTTATTTCAGGGAGTTAAAAGAAGTTAGAAGCCAATACTTTTGCTCATGGAAGCCATAGCAGGACTGTTGGCCTTTAACTTCTGCCGAAAGCATAACTCCTTCTAACTTCCTTTTATACTATGGGCATTTTGCGGACCACATATTAGTTTTTATGGTTACATGCAGGATAATTTGCAGTATCATAGTGCAAGATTCGGCAATTTTTACTAATTTTGCCACTTTGAAATAGAAGTGCTAAACCAAAAACATTAAAACTAACATATTGTGGCAGAAACAAAGTACATTTTCGTAACAGGTGGTGTTGCCTCTTCTTTGGGAAAAGGCATTATTTCATCATCTATCGGTAAGTTGCTGCAAGCCAGAGGCTACAGCGTGACTATACAAAAGTTTGATCCCTACATCAACATCGATCCTGGAACACTGAACCCATACGAGCACGGTGAATGCTACGTCACGGTGGACGGACACGAGGCTGACCTCGATTTAGGACATTACGAACGCTTCCTGGGAATCCAGACAACGAAGGCGAACAACATCACGACAGGCCGTATCTACAAGAGCGTTATCGACAAGGAACGCCGCGGTGACTACCTGGGTAAGACGGTGCAGATTATTCCCCATATCACGGACGAAATCAAGCGCAACATCAAATTGTTGGGCAACAAGTACAAGTTCGATTTCGTAATTACTGAAATCGGCGGAACTGTAGGCGATATTGAGTCGCTCCCTTATCTGGAAAGCATCCGCCAGCTGAAATGGGAATTGGGACGCAACGCCTTGTGCGTGCACCTTACTTATGTACCCTATCTGGCTGCAGCCGGTGAGTTGAAGACCAAACCCACACAGCATTCTGTCAAGGAATTGCAGTCGGTGGGCATCCAGCCCGACATTCTGGTATTGCGTGCCGAACACGCATTGAGTACGGGGCTGAAGAAGAAAGTGGCCTTGTTCTGTAATGTCGATGAAAATGCTGTCGTACAGTCTATCGACATGCCTACCATTTATGAAGTGCCGCTCCGCATGCAAGAGCAAGGACTTGATGTCACCATCCTCAAGAAAATGGGCCTTCCCATTGGCGAGACTCCGACACTGGGTCCGTGGCGTGCCTTCTTGGAACGCCGTCATCATGCTACAGAAGTAGTGCGTATCGGTCTGGTGGGAAAATACGACTTGCAGGATGCCTATAAGTCTATCTTGGAAGCCCTCTCGCAGGCTGCCACCTACAACGACCGCAAGGCAGATATTCATTTCATCAACAGCGAGAAGCTGAACGAAGGCAATGTGGAAGAAAATCTGAAGGACATGGACGGTGTCATCATCTGTCCGGGATTCGGTCAGCGAGGCATTGACGGCAAATTTGTAGCTATCAAGTATTGCCGTACCCATGATATACCCACTTTTGGCATTTGCCTGGGCATGCAGTGCATGGCCATCGAATTTGCCCGTAACGTATTGGGCTATGCCGATGCCAACAGCCGTGAAATGGATGAGCAGACCCCTCATAATGTCATCGACATCATGGAAGAACAGAAATCCATCACTAACATGGGTGGCACGATGCGTCTGGGAGCCTATGAATGCGTACTCGAACCAGGCTCGAAGGTTTACGAGGCCTATCAGACAGAACACATTCAGGAGCGCCACCGCCACCGCTACGAGTTTAACAACGACTACAAGGAAGAATTCGAGAAAGCAGGAATGAAGTGCGTGGGCATTAATCCAGAATCAGATTTGGTGGAAATCATCGAAATTCCTACCTTGCGCTGGTTCATTGGTACCCAGTTCCACCCCGAATACAGCAGCACCGTGCTCAAGCCGCACCCGCTGTTCTTGTCATTCGTCAAAGCGGCAATCAGCAAGTAAAAAGATTCGCACAGAGAACACAGGGATATGCAGAGTATTTAACTAAAAAAATCTTCTGGTATATCCTGTGCCCTCTTGTGGAAACAGAAAAGAATAACTTATAAATTTAAAAGCAAATGGATAAAAACACGTTAGTGGGAGCCATCCTGATTGGCGCAGTTGTCATCGGATTCAGCATCTACAGCCGCCCTAGCCAGGAAGAGATGGAGCGTGCACAGCACTACCAGGACTCCATCGAGACTGTGGTGCAACAGCAGGAAGAACAGATGCTGAAAGCCAAGCAGGCTGAAGCTGCACAAGTGCTTCAGGCAGACTCCACTTCGCAATTCTTCGCCCATACCCAAGGCACCGAACAGTTCACTACCCTCGAAAACAACGTCGTGCAAATCACGCTTTCCAACAAGGGAGGACGAGTAAGCAAGGCGATGCTGAAAGAATACAATGACCAGCAAAAGCAACCGCTGGTATTGTTCGATGGCGATGATGCCTCGCTCAACATCGGTTTCGAAGGAAAGAACGAGAACATATTGAGCAGCAATCTGTATTTTGAAACCACGGATGTAACCGATAGCACCGTAACAATGCGCTTGAACGCGGCGAATGGTGGACATTTGGACTTCAAGTACCGCCTGTTGCCAGACTCGTACATGCTCGACTTTACCGTGCAGGCCAGCGGTTTGCAGAACTTTTTTTCGCCTGCGGTAAAGACTATGACTATCGACTGGAAGCAACGTGCACGCCAGATGGAGAAAGGATACAACTTCGAGCAGCGATATACCTCGCTAACCTACAAGCCGGTGGGGGATAGCTTCGACTACTTAAGCGAGACCAAGGATGAGCAGGCAAGTATAACCGAACCGCTTGATTGGGTAGCGTTTAAGAACCAATACTTCTCGTGTGTGTTTATGGCTGAGAAGAACTTCGAAAATGCTACTCTTGACTCGAAGATGGAAGAAAAAAGTAGCGGCTATATGAAAAATTATCATGCCGGCATGCAAACAGCTTTCGATCCTACTGGTACACAGCCCAGCCACTTCCAGTTCTACTTTGGCCCCAACCATTTCAAGACATTGCTGGCCAGCAATGACCTGAGCTTCAAAGATAAAGATCAGGAACTGGAAGACCTGGTTTACTTGGGTTGGCCCATTATACGGCTCATTAACCGCTGGTTCACCATCAACCTCTTCGACTGGTTGTCGGGACTGGGACTGAGCATGGGTGTCGTTATCCTGCTGATGACTATCATCGTGAAGATATTGGTACTGCCCACTACGTGGAAATCGTTTATATCTTCGGCTAAGATGCGTGCCCTGAAGCCTTATGTAGATAAAATCAACGAGAAATATCCCAAGCAGGAAGATGCGCTCAAGAAACAACAGGAAACCATGTCGCTTTACAGCCAGTACGGCGTAAGTCCGATGGGAGGGTGCTTGCCGATGCTGATACAGACACCAGTGTTCATGGCGCTATTCTTTTTCGTACCCAATGCTATCGAGTTGCGTCAGCAGAGTTTTCTGTGGGCCAGCGATCTTTCATCGTATGATGATTTGATTCACTGGAGCACCAGCATCCCGTTGCTGGGAAATCATCTCAGCCTGTTCTGCCTGCTTTTCAGTGCCACTACGGTAATCAACCAGATTATCATGATGAAACAGCAAGACACAGGTGCCAACCCACAGATGGCAGCTATGAAATGGATGATGTATATCATGCCGGTAATGTTCTTTTTTATTTTCAATGAATATGCTTCGGGATTGAGTTATTATTACTTTATCTCTGGGTTAATAGGTATTCTTACGATGTGGATCATGCGGCGTATGACCGATGAAAAGAAGTTGCTGGCACAACTGGAAGCCAATAAGAAAGCGCCTTCCGAACGCAAGCAAAGCGGACTGATGGCGAAGCTGGAAGCCTTGCAGAAAGAGCAGGAACGCCTGCAGAAGGAACGTGAAGGACGAATGAATAAAAAACATTAAGAATTGTTTTTCAATAAAATAAAAAAGCTCTGTTCTATTAAGAATCGGAGCTTTTTCATTTTATTGAAAACAGAATTTACAGAGGAACATCAGTGAATCACAGACAAACAATTTCTGTGCATTAGAAATGTATTTACAATGCTATATTGCTATACATTCTCTAATTTTATTTCTTTTTTTAGAGCAAAAGCTTTGACATATTATTTGATTTGGTTACATTTGTGCAACTTAAAGAGATAATATTATGAATTGGCTACAAGATTTATTGACGAATCCCAACTCCATAGCGCACATTGTTGCGCTTTATGCCTTTGTAATTTCAGGCGGAGTACTCTTAGGGAAAATTAAAATTTTCGGCATCTCGCTGGGAGTTACTTTTGTCTTGTTCGTTGGAATCTTGGCAGGGCATTTCGGTTTTACGGGGAATCCTGCCATTCTTTCTTTCCTACAAGACTTTGGGTTGATATTGTTTGTATTCTGCATTGGTCTGCAGGTTGGTCCTTCATTTTTCTCCTCATTTAAGGAGGGAGGAATTAGACTGAACCTACTTGCTACTGGCATTGTTGCATTTAATATCATTGTTGCCCTTATTATTTATTATGCCTTGCAAGGACGCATTGAAGTTCCGATGATTGTGGGTATCCTTTGTGGTGCAGTAACGAATACACCGGGGCTAGGAGCTGCCAATGAAGCGTTGCAACAGTTACACTATGAAGGTCCGGAAATTGCCATGGGATATGCATGTGCTTATCCGTTGGGAGTAATCGGCATTATTCTTTCAATGATTCTTATCCGCTATATATGCAGGGTAGATCTTGATAAAGAATCGGAAGTTATCCAACAAGCCGAAGAAGCCAACCCGCATCTGAAACCTTATCGGATTCAGCTAAGGGTGGAAAATCCGGCTTTAAATGGCAAGACTATTTTGCAGTTGCAAAATTTCTTGGCACGTAATTTAGTGTGTTCGCGTATCCTCCAAAACGGAGAGGTAAATATTCCTAATTCTAAAACAGTGCTGCACACAGGTGATGAAATGAACATCGTATGTGCCGAAGATGACGCAGAGGCAATAGAGGCCTTTATCGGTTCAAAAATTGAAGTGGACTGGGAACATCAGAATACAGAAAACAAACCGATGGTATCGCGCCGTATTTTGGTGACACAACCTTCTATTAACGGGAAAACTGTGGGTGAACTGCATTTCAGTAGCATGTATGGTGTGAATGTGACTCGTGTCAATCGTTCGGGTATGGACCTTTTTGCAGCCCGAAGTTTAACATTGCAGGTCGGTGACCGTGTAATGGTAGTAGGACCGCAAGATGCCATTGAACGTGTGGCTGGAATGTTAGGTAACCAGTTGAAACGTTTGGACCACCCCAATATTGTGACTATTTTTGTGGGGATTCTTTGTGGTATTATTTTTGGCAGCCTGCCATTTGCTATTCCAGGTATCCCTACACCTGTAAAGCTAGGCTTAGCAGGTGGTCCATTAATCATTTCTATTCTGATTGGACGTTTCGGATATAAAGTTCATTTAGTGACTTATACTACAATGAGTGCAAATCTGATGCTGCGTGAAGTCGGATTGGTTTTGTTCTTGGCAAGTGTGGGCGTCAAGGCTGGTGAAAACTTCGTGCAAACTGTTGTCGAAGGTGATGGTTTGCTATATGTAGGAGTCGGTTTTCTTATTACATTACTTCCTTTAATGATTATCGGCTTAATAGCACGGTTATACTATAAAATCAATTATTATACCCTGATAGGTTTGATCGCTGGTAGTACAACTGATCCACCAGCACTGGCATATTCTAATCAAGTGTCAGGTAATGACGCACCAGCGGTAGGTTACTCTACAGTATATCCATTAGTTATGTTCTTGCGAATTTTAACTGCACAATTATTCATCCTATTTATGGCTTAAACCACTAAAAGCCAATAATAAATTCAATAGGAGAGGAGCAAAAAATAGAATTAATAAATGAACAATTGACAATTATGGTGCTACCAGCTAATTGTCAATTGTTCATTGTTAGGTTACTTAGTCATTATCATTATCCATATCGATGAGATTTCCATTAAGGTCAAAAGTCAATTCCCAAAAATTGGAGAGTCTTACTTCGTATTCATAACGGTCTTTCTCAATCTTTATTACATTGGCATCGGGATAATTGCTTTTTACGAATTCTTGTACTTTGGTTGGCACTATGGCTTGTGGAACCGTCATCCGCCGGCAACTCACATCTTTCCAATTACCTTTTTTATCGAATTCAACCTTATCACCATTGATGAATATAACATCGTAGGACGAATCAAGAAATTCTTTTTCCATTTTGACAAAAGCAACTTTCGCATCAGCAAAATGTTGCTTAATAAAAGTTTGTGCAGCCGCCGGCAGCTGTTCAAAAGTAATAGGCTTATCATTGTCTGCCATAGCTACTTGCATCGAAAACATACATACTAATAAAAACATCCACTTTTTCATAAGGCTTACATTTTTAATGGTTAATAATTTCATTCCGTTTAATTTTTCTATTGCAAAGTAAAGCAGCAAATCTGAAAGAATTTGGGAATTGAAAAAATTAGAATACCTATTAACATTCTTTTTATGTTTATCAATTCGATAAAAACAAATGATTGAAAGTGGTGGGAATATTATTATGAATTAAACATAATCGCGATTATACTAATATTGAACGTTCATCCAATTTTATAATAGTCAGTAAAAGTATGCGATTTATCGAGAATATTATCTACCTTTGTCTGCAGAACTCATTGTTCCTAAACATGGAAAGACAAAAGAAATAAACCGAATCAAATTTGATTTTGTAATCTACTAAAATCAATTTAACCAAATTAAAAGTATGAATAATTTTATGTTTTACAGTCCCACAGAGTTTGTTTTCGGTAAAGATACTGAACTACAGACGGGAACGTTAGTGAAAAAATTTCACGGGACAAATGTATTGATAGTATATGGAAAAAGTTCTGTCCGAAAAAATGGTTTATTGAATCGCGTAAAAAAATCGTTAGAAGAAATAGGCATTGTCTACACCGAACTAGCAGATGTGCAACCTAATCCTACTGATTTGAAAGTGTACGAAGGCATTGAGCTAGGAAGACGTAACCAAGTAGATTTTCTCTTACCTATAGGCGGAGGTTCTGTTATTGACACGGCTAAAGCGATTGCTGCCGGCATCCCTTATGAAGGTGATTTTTGGGATTTCTTCACCGGTAAGAGTGTGCCCCACATAGCGCTGCCTGTGGGTGTGGTGCTCACCATCCCTGCGGCAGGTAGCGAAGGGTCAGGCAATTCGGTCATCACGAAAGTGGACGGACTAAAAAAACTAAGCTTACGCACTCCTGAAGTGTTACGTCCACAATTTGCCATAATGAATCCAGAATTAACTTATACCCTACCTGCTTGGCAGACAGCAAGTGGCATTACCGACATGATGGCGCATATCATGGAGCGTTATTTTACAAATACTCCTGGTACGGAAGTAACCGACCGCCTGTGCGAAGGCATCTTGAAAGCCATTATCGAGGAAGCACGGAAAATAATAGCCGACCCGTATAATTACGAAGCCCGTGCCAACATCATGTGGGCAGGTACCATAGCCCATAATGGCATTTGTGGTACAGGCTGTGAAGAAGACTGGGCCTCTCACTTCATGGAACACGAAGTAAGTGCTCTCTACGATGTGACTCACGGAGCGGGTCTTGCCGTAATTTTCCCTGCATGGCTCACTTACATGATTAACCATAATGTTGGCAAAGTAGCGCAATATGCTGAACGCGTATGGGATGTGCCGGTTAGTGAAGACCAAAAAGCAGTGGCACAAGAAGGTATCACACGCCTGAAAGCCTTCTTATGTGAAATCGGCATGCCTACAACGTTCCGGGAACTTGGCATCGAACACCCAGACATTGACAAACTGGTAAAACATCTGCATGCCAATAAGGGTGAACGAGTAGGTAACTACGTTCCCTTAGACCGCCAGGCAACACGGGAAATTTATGAGATAGCCAATAGTTAACGAAAAATTAAGGATATTAAAAAAGTTAAAGGAGCGACCAATTCCTTCTGCTTCTGACTTCAAATAAAAACTAGTCTTATGAGATTTGACAATTCAACCATCCGTCGGCAAGACCGGACACTGGAACAAGAACGCGCCTTTGAAATCTTGCGGGAAGGCGAATATGGCGTGCTGTCTATGCGCAGCGAGGACGGGAACGGTGCGTACGGAATCCCCCTTAGTTACGTGTGGGACCGCGGCAATTCCATCTATATCCATTGCGCCCCTACTGGACACAAGCTATTGTGTATTGATGCCTGCCCACAAGTGTCCTTCTGCGTAATAGGACGTACGCAAGTAAAGCCAGCGCAGTTCACTACCGCCTATGAAAGCGTGATTGTGCAATGTACTGCTCACCGCAGCTTACATGAGGCGGAACGCATGTCGGCGCTCTCGCTCTTACTTAGCAAGTATTGTCCAGATAATAAGATGCAAGGCATCGAATATGCCCAAAAGTCGTTCCATCGTACGGAAATAATCCGATTAGACATAGAGCTTGTCAGTGCCAAAAGCAAACAAGCATTTGTCTAAGTTAAACACGAAAAGCTTATTGGAAAGAGGGAAATCCCTATCATGAATAGGAATCTCCCTTGTCCGATTTAGGAAAAATAAGTTGGAAGTACCGAGTGTCAAGTTTATCTTTGCACATAGAAACCAACAACAAGAAAAGGAGGATGACATGAAAACCCAGACACACAAACTTTACCGCATATTTTTCCTGACGGCAATGGTGCTCACATTAGCTTCATGTGAATACGCAGGAATAGGAATCGAATTTGGAAATGGCACGAACAGTTACCGCGAATGTACCGATTATCTATGCAGCAGGACATGGGTGGAAGAATGGTACGATGAGTTTGACACGTATTATTATCAGGAACTTCGCTTCTACCCCGATAATACAGGTACGGACTACCTCTATCAAGAAGACCGGTATGGGAACCGAAACGAGTCAACGATGCATTTCGGATGGGACTGGTGGAATGTTTCATACACCAGCATCCGAATTGACTACCGGAACGGTTATTCGTACATGGATAACATCCAGATGGGAGGCAACCAGCTGAACTGCTTGTTCGACAACTATCCGGCCTATTTTACCGGAAAGTGAACTGCACATTCACTACCAAATACAGAAGAGCTATTGAAAACAGACTATGCTTCCCTGTCTTTCTATGGTGAAATAATTGAACAACCTAAATTTAACATTAAAAATAAATGAAAACAAGTTTAATGACTATGACTGCCGCCGTGATGCTTGCTGCAAGTGGACAGACGTACGCCGGCGTGCAAACAGATAAACCTTTTATCGGCAAACAGGAGATAACCATCAAAGACGGCCGGTTAACCCCCGAAGCCCTTTGGGCAATGGGTCGTATCGGTAGCACCAATGTGTCGCCCGATGGAAAACGGATTGCCTACACCGTATCATATTACAGCGTAAAGGAAAACGCTAGTCACACGGTCATCTATGTGATGAACGCTGACGGTACGGGAAACACTATGCTCACCACCTCTGCAACTAGTGAAAATTCCCCTACCTGGATAAAAAACGGTACCAAAATCGCTTTCCTCACATCGGAAAGTGGAAGCAGCCAGCTTTGGGAAATGAATCCTGATGGCAGCGGACGCAAGCAACTCTCGGCACACCCAAGCGATATTGAAGGCTTCCAGTTCTCACCCGACGAAAACAAGGTACTTTTTATTGCTCAAGTAAAATACGGCGAACGCACCTCCGACCTATATCCTGACCTTGACAAGGCGAGCGGACGGGTGATAGATGACTTAATGTACAAGCACTGGGACGAATGGGTGGAAACAATCCCACACCCTTTCATTGCATCTTTTGACGGCAACCAAGTGGGCGATGCTACCGATATCTTAGCTGGAGAGCCTTATGAATCACCGATGAAGCCTTTCGGAGGCATCGAACAACTGGCATGGAGCAACGATGGCAAGCAAATAGCCTATACTTGCCGCAAAAAAAACGGTAAAGAGTATGCCGTATCGACCGACTCGGACATCTACCTTTACGACATTAATACCAAACAGACTCGCAACCTCTGCAAAGAAGATGCCATCGATAAGAACTTGGGCTATGATACCAACCCACAATTTTCGCCAGACGGTAAGCACATTGCCTGGCAAAGTATGGAACGAGATGGCTACGAAAGCGATCGTAACCGCCTGTGCGTAATGAATCTGGACAGTGGAGAGAAAATCTACGTGACAGAAACATTCCAATCAGGCGTGGATAGCTACTGCTGGGCTCCAGACAGTGAGACCTTATACTTTACAGGCGTATGGCACGCTACCAGCATGATTCATAGTACCAACCTGAAGGGAGAGGTGAAACAACTCACTGAAGGAATGTACGATTATACATCGGTCAGCATGTTGAATGATAAGCAACTGCTTACCATGCGCCATTCGCTGAGCGAAGCTGACGAGCTTTTTACTGTCGACCTGAAAGAAAAACACAAGGTGACTCGCATCACGACGGAAAACGACCATATCTTCGGCCAATTGAAGAAAGGAAAGGTAGAACCCCGTTGGACCAAAACCGTAGACGGCAAGGACATGCTCTCGTGGGTAGTTTATCCCACAGACTTTGACCCGAGCAAGAAATACCCCACCCTACTCTTCTGTGAAGGAGGACCGCAAAGCCCCGTCAGTCAGTTCTGGAGCTATCGCTGGAACCTGCAAATCATGGCTGCCAATGGTTACATAGTCATCGCTCCCAACCGTCGCGGATTGCCTGGATTCGGCATGGAATGGTTGGAGGAAATCAGTACTAACTATGGCGGACATTGCATGGATGATTACTTGAGCGCAATAGACGATATTGCCCAGGAACCCTACGTTGACAAGGAACGCCTAGGTTGCGTGGGAGCCAGCTTTGGAGGATACTCGGTATACTGGCTCGCCGGACACCACAACAAACGTTTCAAGGCTTTTATCGCCCACGATGGATTCTTCAACATGGAACAACAATACTTAGAAACCGAAGAACTGTGGTTTACCAACTGGGACTTAGGCGGTCCATATTGGGATAAGCAGAACCCTGCCGTACAGCGCAGCTATGCCAACTCGCCACACCTCTTCGTCGATAAATGGGATACACCTATCCTTTGTATCCATGGTGAAAAGGATTACCGCATCCTCGCTTCACAGGGAATGGCAGCTTTCAATGCTGCCAAACTCAGAGGAGTGCCCGCTGAACTACTCATTTTTCCCGATGAGAACCACTGGGTGCTGAAACCTCAGAATGGTGTATTATGGCAACGCATTTTCTTTCGCTGGTTGGACAAATGGCTAAAAAATAACCCTAGAAACAAATAACAAGTATGATAAAGAATGTTGTATTTGATTTCGGTGGCGTGATAGTCGACCTCGACCGCGAACAAGCGGTCAAGGCTTTTGTACATCTTGGTCTGACCGATGCCGGCCACATTCTTGACAAGTATCACCAGACCGGAATATTTCAAGAATTGGAAGAAGGGAAACTGCGCGAAGAAGACTATCGTGAGAAACTGGGGCAATTGTGCGGACGCACACTGAAGCGCGAAGAAGTACGTCAGGCCTGGATGAGTTTCGTGAGTGGCATGGACTTGCGCAAACTGGACTACATCACCGAATTGCGCAAGCAGGGGTATCGTACCTTCCTACTTAGTAACACCAATCCCTACTTGATGGATTATTGGGCACGCACGCCCCAGTTCACTCCTTCGGGTAAAAGCATTGACACGTATTTCGACAAGCTCTACCTCTCGTTCGAGATGAGATGTATGAAACCTGGAATGGATATTTTCAAAAAAATGTTGGAAGACGCACGGATGCAGCCTGAAGAAACACTATTCATTGATGATAGTATAACGAATATAGAATCAGGTAAAAAAGCAGGTATGAACACTTTATGCGTATCAAATCTGTCTGATTGGCGGAAACAAGTAGATAATCTACTGGCAAAAGTCAACCAATCAGGTCTTATCCAGAAGTCATGACAGTACGGGAAGTTTACTAAGATTCAGCAATTTGCACAATAAAGATGGCATATGAGATGATTAAATAGGTAGTTCATCTTCATATGCCATCTTTTATTTTTAAGGACATTCGGATAATCCTGAAACAGGCTTTTATATTTCCCTGAGACCTTCTATAAATTCACACAATTAATCCTCGTCAAGCAAGAATTCCATAACTTGACATGCCGACTTCGCAACCGAAGTTCCAGGACCAAATATAGCCATTACACCAGCCCGATAAAGAAAATCGTAGTCTTGCGGAGGAATAACACCACCGGCAAATACAAGTATGTCTTCACGGCCTAAATTTTTCAGCTCTGCGATAATTTGTGGAATAAGTGTCTTATGTCCTGCAGCCAGTGATGATACTCCTACAGCATGCACATCGTTCTCTACAGCTTCACGAGCTGCTTCTGCCGGAGTTTGAAACAAAGGACCCATATCTACATCGAAGCCACAATCAGCAAATCCTGTGGCTACAACTTTAGCCCCTCGGTCGTGTCCGTCTTGTCCCATTTTAGCAATCATTACCCGCGGACGCCTTCCCTCTTTTTTGGCAAACTCTTCGGTTAACTCACACGCCCGTGTAAAGTCTGCATCTTTTTTACTTTCTGATGAATACACGCCTGAAATTGTTTTAATTACTGCTTTATATCTTCCTACCACCTTTTCGCATGCGTACGAAATCTCACCCAATGTTGCACGTACTTTGGCTGCCGCCACTGCAAGTTCAAGTAAATTCCCCTTACCGGTGCGTACACATTCTGTGATTGCATTCAAGGCATTATCTACCTCTTCTTGATTTCTTCCTTCACGCAGACGTCGCAGATTCTCTATTTGTTCTTGACGTACAGCTGTATTATCTACTTCCAGGATATCAATCGGATCTTCTTTTTCCAAACGATACTTGTTGGTACCAACAATAGTCTGTTCGCCCGAATCAATACGTGCCTGAGTACGTGCTGCTGCTTCTTCAATACGCATTTTCGGAATTCCTGTCTCGATAGCTTTTGCCATTCCACCCAATTTTTCAATCTCTTGAATATGTTCCCATGCACGATGGGCAAGTTCATGAGTCAATGATTCTACGTAATAAGACCCAGCCCACGGATCTATCTCACGGCAAATCTGTGTTTCTTCCTGTATATAAATTTGAGTGTTACGTGCGATACGTGCCGAAAAATCGGTAGGCAGCGCAATAGCTTCGTCTAAAGCATTGGTATGCAAAGATTGTGTATGTCCTAATGCAGCTGCCATTGCTTCAATACAAGTACGGCCAACATTATTAAAAGGATCTTGTTCGGTAAGCGACCATCCGGATGTCTGGGAATGAGTACGCAAAGTAAGTGATTTGGGGTTCTTCGGATTAAATTGCTTGACTATTTTTGCCCACAACATACGCGCCGCACGCATCTTGGCTATCTCCATGAAATGGTTCATGCCGATTGCCCAAAAGAAAGAAAGCCGAGGAGCAAAGGCATCAATGTCAATCCCAGCCGCAATCCCGGCACGAAGATATTCCAATCCATCGGCAAGAGTATAGGCAAGCTCGATATCAGCTGTAGCACCAGCTTCCTGCATGTGATAGCCTGAAATAGAAATTGAATTGAATTTGGGCATCTTCTGCGAGGTGTATTCAAAAATATCAGAAATGATTTTCATTGAAAATGCAGGTGGGTAGATATACGTATTACGCACCATGAATTCTTTCAATATGTCATTCTGAATAGTGCCAGCCATTTCCTCCAGTTTCGCTCCCTGCTCTAATCCTGCATTGATATAAAATGCCATAATAGGCAATACGGCACCATTCATGGTCATTGAAACGGACATCTTGTTCAAGGGAATGCCATCAAACAAGACTTTCATATTTTCAAGTGAACAGATAGATACACCTGCTTTTCCCACATCTCCTACTACACGAGGATGATCTGGGTCATAGCCACGATGAGTAGGAAGGTCAAACGCGACCGATAATCCTTTCTGTCCTGAAGCCAAGTTACGACGGTAAAATGCGTTCGACTCTTCTGCTGTAGAAAAACCAGCATACTGACGGATTGTCCAAGGACGGAAAGCATACATCATCGAGTAAGGCCCACGCAAAAATGGTGGAAGTCCTGCTGCATAATTGAGGTGTTCCATACCTTCCAGGTCTTCCTGGGTATAGACAGGTTTTACTTGGATTTGCTCAGGTGTTTTCCAGCTAGCAGTAATGCCATTGGAGCGTTGCCATTCTTTTCCATCTTGAGGATGAAAGCCGGCAAATATGTCAATGTCTTTAAAATTCGGTTTCATGGTTTATGGTTATTCCGTGGTTCTGTGTTCGATAAGTCAATCATAATAATTCAGCATTGAATGTACGCAAGGTTTCCAATACATTGCAACGGACATGAATGAAATGTTTAATACCTGCTGCTTTTAAGTCCTCCATGCAGGCAGGAGCACCTGCAACAATGAACATTGCACGACCATTCAAAGCCTGATAGGCAGGCACTGCATATTGAGCATATTCATCATCACTGGAGCAAAGGACTACAACATCTGCATTTGACTTTAAAGCCGCTTCTATGCCTTCCTCCACTGAATCAAAGCCCAGGTTATCTATTACTTCATATCCGGCACATGCCAGGAAATTGCAAGAGAACTGGGCGCGTGCCTGACGCATTGCCAGATTGCCAATGGTAAGCATAAACGCTTTCGGACGTTTTCCCGAACGTTCGGTTTCCAGGCGGAGTGCTTCGAATTGGCTTGCTGCACGCTCGGTACTGAGTCTTGCAAACGATTTTTCCTCCTCATGATGATGCTTTCCATCACATCCGCACACATGTTCATACGGGACTTTACTTCCAGCTATTTCATTAAAGTTCGGATACTGATTGGTTCCCAGCAGAATTTCTTTCCGGCGTGATACAGCTTCGTGGCGTGCCTGGTTACTTTGGTTTACGGCATTCTGTACATTTTCTGCAAGAATAGCTTTTACCATTCCACCTTCTTCATCGGTTTTCAGAAACAGGTTCCATGCCTGCTTGGCTATGGATACAGTAAGGTTTTCAATGTAATATGAACCGCCGGCAGGGTCTACAATACGATTGAAGTGAGACTCTTCTTTCAGCAACAGTTGTTGGTTGCGTGCCAAACGTTCAGAAAATTCACTCGGCGTTTCATAAACACTGTCAAAAGGAGTGACGGTTATCGAATCCACCCCTGCCAAGGCTGCACTCATTGTTTCCGTCTGTGTGCGAAGCAGATTAACATACGAATCAAACAACGTCAGGTTGAATGTAGAGGTTTCTGCGTGTATATTCATTTGGCATGCCGTATCTTCCTTCGGCTGGTAAGCTTTCACTATAGACGCCCAAAGCATACGTGCAGCACGGAATTTGGCAATTTCCATAAAATAGTTAGAACTTATGCCAAAATGGAACTTGATTTTTCTTGCAGCAAGGTCTGCTGGAATTCCGCTTTCTACCAGCCTGCTAAGATATTCATTCCCCCATGCCAATGCATAGCCTAATTCTTGATAAATATAGGAGCCGGCATTGTTAAGTTGACATGCATTGACAACTACACAGCGGAAATGGGGATAATCGGCAAGAATTCGTACCAGCTCAGCTGCCTGGCTGATAATCGGGCTTACATCTTTACCTTTTTGCAGCATCTTGCCGATAGGGTCAAAATTGAGCGATCCGTAAAGTTTGTCAGAGGCATACCCTTTCTCTTTAAAATAATCGGTTAGTAACTGCGCCAACAGCACGGTGTGACGCTGGCAAGTAGTGAAGTTCAATTCGATGCTGTCACAATAGATTCCTTCCAATAACGTGCGAAGGTATTCAGCATTCAAGTCTTTTGCCTTGATATGAAATCCTAGCGAATCAACACCCTTGTTGAGTAAGGCAAGAGCATGCTGATTGGCTTCTAAAGGATTTTCCACATGGATATCTTGACGAATAAACCAGGCATTGTCATTTTTTTTATTTCCTCTCAAATAAGGGAATTCACCTGGAAGCGAATCAATTGTTTTCAGTTCTTCCAAATCTTCCCGACGATAAAAAGGCCTTACATTAAAACCTTCATTGGTTTTCCATACCAATTTCTTTTCATAGTCAGCTCCTTTCAGATCTGTCTGGATTCTGTCCATCCATTCTTGAGTTGTCACTTCTGGGAAATCGGAAAAGAGTTTTTCTCTATTATCTGTCATACTTTGTGTTTTATGGGTTTACGATTTAAGTTGATTGGCACACGGATTAAATACGCATGCTTAGGCAAATATACAAAATTATAGTAGAACAAAACTGATTTGCGGATTTTTTTTAAATGAATTCCGCAATTAGAGCGTTTAAATTTTGCTCGGTTTAAATTTTGCTCGGTTTAAATTTTGCTCAGGTTAATTTTGCGAATTGTTTTCGAGGATGTTTTTCTGATTTTATGAGGAGGATAGCGGGCTATCTGACGAATAAAATCGGGAAAACAGACCGGAAACAAACGCAAAAGAACCTGATAGAATATTAGAAGCTGTTTTGAATTTATCGTGCGATGATTTGGGATGAGTTTTTGAGGCATTTTCGCTTCTGTGATGAGGAAGATAGCGGGCTATCTGACGAAGAACAGAAGCGGAAAGAACCAAAAAATCGCCCAAAGCACACACGAAAACGAACACATCAAGCCAAGAAAAACTTTTTGGAGAAATTCAAAACAGCTTCTTACTTTATTGGGAAATTTAAACAGGCTCTTAGCCAATCCGACTGAGGTGAAAAACGCAGTAGTACTGCGTCAGCCGATGAAGTATATATCCGTAAGTGGATGCAGATATATTCAATCGCGAATGCAGTATATATTCAATCGCGGTTGCAGTATATATTCATTTTTCAGGGGTATTGGCTGTTTGCGGAGCTCATTTTATTTTTATCCGTTTATCATATTCAGAAACTCATCTTCACTTAGGATAGGTATGCTTAGTGCACGGGCTTTTTCCAGCTTGCTGGGACCCATGTTTTCGCCGGCAAGGATGAAACTGGTCTTTTTCGAGATACTGCCCACGTTCTTCCCTCCGTGCTTCTCTATCATCTCCTTATATTCATCGCGCGAATGACGGGCGAATACGCCGCTGATGACAATCGACTTTCCCTGTAGCTTATCGGTATGCCCTGCAAGGTCTTCTTCATCGGCTTCCAGCTTCAGCCCAGCCGTACGCAGGCGTTCGATAAGGTTGCGGTTTTTCTCGTCGGCAAAATAACGCAGTATGCTGCCAGCTATCTTCTCGCCGATTTCGTCTACGTGAATCAGGTCGTCAAGCGTAGCTGTAGCCAATGCCTCGATGGAACGGAAAGCACGTGCCACTTTCTTTGCAACTGTTTCACCTACAAAACGGATGCCTAATGCAAAAAGCACCCTTTCGTAAGTCACTTCGCGCGAACGGGCAATACCTTGAATGATGTTCTCTGCCGACTTTTCGCCCATGCGTTCTAGCCGTACGAGGTCTTCTGCCTTCAGCGTGTAGAGGTCTGCTACATCGTGTATCAGTCCTTCCTGGTAGAATTGGTCGACGGTTTCAGGTCCCAAGCCTTCGATGTTCATCGCACGGCGGCTGATAAAATGCTCGATCTTCCCTTTTATCTGCGGCGGACAGGAACTTTCGTTGGTGCAGTAATAGGCTGCCTCGTCTTCGTAACGCACCAACGGGCTTCCACATTCGGGACAATGGGTGATGAAGGTTACTTTCTCGCTTCCTTCGGGACGGGATGCCACGTCTACACCTGTTATTTTCGGAATGATTTCGCCTCCCTTTTCTACATAGACGTTATCGCCAATATGCAAATCAAGTGAGGCAATGATGTCGGCGTTGTGCAACGAAGCGCGTTTGACTACCGTTCCTGCCAATTGCACAGGTTCCAAATTAGCGACAGGCGTTACGGCTCCCGTGCGCCCTACCTGATAAGTGACTTTCAGCAATCGGGTCAAAGCACGTTCTGCCTGAAACTTGTAGGCGATAGCCCAACGCGGCGATTTGGCTGTATAGCCCAAATTGCGTTGCTGGCGCAAAGAATTTACCTTTAACACAATGCCGTCGGTAGCCACGGGTAGATTCTTCCGTTCTACATCCCAATAATTGATGAAGTCGAATATCTCCTGCAGGGTCTTCACCTTGCGTGTCACGTGCGAAACTTTGAAGCCCCATCGGGCAGCCTCTTGCAGGTTTTCATAGTGTCCGTCGTGAGGCAGGTTTTCGCCCAACATATAATAAAGGTAAGAGTCAAGCTTGCGGGCTGCTACTTCGGCAGAGTTCTGCAACTTCAGCGTGCCCGAAGCCGCATTTCTCGGATTGGCAAACAAAGGCTCTTCACGTAGTTCGCGTTCGTGGTTCAGTTCCTCGAACACCTTCCAGGGCATCAGCACTTCGCCGCGCATTTCGAATTGGCGGGGATAGCCGTCGCCGTGCAGCACCAGCGGAATAGCCCGAATGGTCTTCACATTATCGGTCACGTCATCACCTCGCACACCGTCTCCACGTGTCACGGCACGTACCAGCTTGCCGTCTTCATAAGTCAACGAAATGGAAGTGCCGTCGTATTTCAGTTCGCAGCAGATCTCAAAATCTTCGTTCAGTGCTTTGGCAATACGCTCGTAAAACTCCGTCACTTCGGCTTGCGAATAGGTGTTCCCTAACGAAAGCATCGGATAACGGTGCTCTACCTGGACAAAGTTCTTATTGATGTCGCTGCCCACCCGCACCGAGGGCGAATTGGGGTCGTAATGCTCCGGATGACGGGCTTCGAGGTCTTGCAGTTCGCGCATCAGGTGGTCGAACTCCTGGTCGGAGATGACGGGCGCATTCTCTACATAATATTTATAGTTGTGAAGGTGCAATTCTTCACGCAACTGGTCGATTCTTTCTGTTTCTGTCATGTTCGTTTCGGATGTTTCTTGCAAAAATAGCAAAAATGTGCCAGTGTGCGGTACGGGAACAACGGAAACTTCGTACTTTTGCAAAAAAATAACAAGGAAACATGCGAATAGACATTATTACCGTTTTGCCCGAAATGATTGAGGGCTTTTTCAACTGCTCCATCATGAGCCGGGCACAAAAGAAAGGCATCGCTGAATTTCATATCCATAATTTACGTGACTACACCTTCGACCGCTACCGAAAAGTAGACGATTATCCTTTCGGCGGATGTGCAGGAATGGTGATGAAGATAGAGCCGATAGACCGTTGCATTTCGGCCCTGAAAGCCGAGCGCGATTATGACGAAGTGATTTTCACAAGCCCTGACGGCGAGCAGTTCGACCAGAAAATGGCGAACACCTTGTCGATGACTCAAAACCTGATTATCTTGTGCGGGCATTTCAAAGGCATCGATTACCGCATCCGCGAACATTTTATTACGAAGGAAATCAGTATCGGCGATTACGTACTAACTGGAGGCGAACTGGCGGCAGCCGTCATATCTGATGCCATCGTACGGGTTATCCCTGGTGTGATATCCGACGAGCAATCGGCACTGTCCGATTCATTTCAAGATAATTTACTGGCTCCACCAGTCTATACCCGTCCCGCAGAATACAAAGGATGGAAGGTACCCGATGTTCTGCTTTCGGGGCACGAAGCAAAGATACGTGAATGGGAGTTTCAACAATCTTTAGAGCGTACCAAACGGTTGCGTCCGGACTTGCTGAAGTAAGATATTTCTTTACATTTATTTCAAATCTACATATTCACGAAAAAAGGCCACAGATTTATATTTTCCTCTCTCTTGACAAAAAAGTAAAAAAAATCTGTGGCCAATTATTTTATTTGCATTTTCAGTATGCCATTCGCATATGTAAATTATTTTTTAATATTCCAACGCGCCGATGATGTCACGAACTGAAGCAAATCCATGGCGGTCTAGATAGTCGTTGATACCTTCCGCTACTTTTACGGTTATAGCCGGATCAATGAAGTTGGCCGTACCTATCTGTACGGCGGTTGCTCCAGCAAGCAGGAACTCCACGGCATCGCGGGCATTCATAATTCCACCTAGCCCAATGACAGGTATCTTCACGGCTTTTGCTACTTGCCATACCATGCGCAAGGCGATAGGCTTCACTGCTGCTCCACTCATCCCTCCAGTGATAGTGGATAAGACCGGTTTACGCTTTTCGGCATCTATTGCCATTCCCAGCAGCGTGTTGATGAGTGATACACTGTCTGCTCCGGCAGTTTCCACTGCACGCGCTATTTCTGTGATGTCGGTCACATTGGGCGACAGTTTCACGATCAATGTCTTGTGATAAGCTTTTCGCACTGCAGATACAACCTCGGCGGCTCCATGAGCTGTTACTCCGAAAGCCATCCCACCTTGCTTGACATTCGGGCATGAGATGTTCAGCTCAATAGCCGGGATGCAGTCCAGGCCGTCGATAATGCTTGCTGTTTCCACATAATCCTCTATTTGCGATCCAGACACGTTCACAATCATATTGGTACGGATGTCTTTGATTTGTGGGTAGATATGTTCTGCAAAATAATGCACCCCTTTGTTTTGTAGTCCCACAGCATTCAGCATGCCCATCGGTGTTTCCGCCATACGCGGATAAGGATTTCCTTCACGGTGATGAAGTGTCGTCCCCTTCACGATAATTCCTCCAATTTTCTCCAAATCCACAAAGTCTTGGAATTCAAGTCCGTAACCGAATGTTCCCGATGCAGTCATCACCGGATTCGATAAAGCCAGTTTTCCTATGTTTACACTTAAATCTGCCATAATAGTTTCTTTATATTAAATACAGGACCTTCTTTACATACACACACATGACCATCCCGGGTGTTTTCCACACAGCAAAGGCAAGCCCCCACACCGCATGCCATCGTGTTCTCTAGCGACACTTCACACGCTATGCCCTGCTGATTGGCATATTTGGCCACGGCCATCATCATTGGTTTAGGACCACATGTGCAGATTAGATCGAACGTATTGTCTCTCAGTACACTGTGCATCGTGACATACCCTTTCTCTCCCATACTTCCGTCTTCGGTAGTAGTATGGACATCGCCCAACGCCTCGAACAAGTCCAGTTGCAACAAGTCATTCTTCGAGCGTGCTCCCAACAAGAATGTAGGTTTCAAGCCTTTCTTCAACAAAGTTTCGCCTAAATAAAGTAAAGGAGCCGTGCCTACACCTCCACCTATCAGCAACACCTTAGTAGCAGTGTCTTCTGGGACTGTAAAACCGTTTCCTAACGGCATGACCACATTAACTGTGTCCCCAGGATTCACGGTAGCCAATTTACGTGTACCATCACCAACCAGCTGAATCAAGAACCAGACCTCATTTTTCTGGCGGTCTACGTAATTAATAGAAATAGGACGACGCAGGAATGTCGTGTTCGAACCGTCTACCCGTATTTCGGCGAACTGCCCCGGAAGCATTTCAGGCAACGGCTCAGCCTGGGTCAACTTGAGTAATACATAGTTTGCATGCAAACGTATGTTTTCTGTAACAGTCAAATCAAGAATGTATTTCTTCATAAAATAAATTGAGGTAAATTCGTTTCACAGTACAAAGATAACGAATTTACCTCAATCTATAGAGAAAACTCCATCGCTTTTGCCCATCCACTTCCACAGATAATCAAGATTTCTCTGGCCTGAATACCTGATATGTTCCATTATCAAAGAAAATACGTATTTCAACTATTTTCGGATGAGGTTTTTCTATATATTTAATTTCTTCTTTTACAGTGTTTTGCATACCATTTCCTGGAGTGGAAGACGCGTTTTCCTTGCGAAAATCAAAACGAACCGGATATCCGCTTGCATTTTCTGGATTCTCATTGCTGTACAGACGGCTATTTCCATCTGTGGTACCTTCTTCAACGACTTTCATTTCACCTTCACCATAAAGCAACCAATTCAAGTTAATAGAAGGATAAGCCTTGTGAATGCGCATGACCACTTCCAGGCTAGGTTTATTCCGCTCTGTCAATATGTGCGACAGAGAAGATGTCGATATGCCTATTTTTTCAGCAAATTCGGCATTGGTTAACGACTCCTTTTGTATGATTTGTAAAATACGGTCTTTCATTATAATTATTTGTGTATATAATCTTAATGATTACAAATGTAATGCTTTTTATTTTCATTTGCAAATTTACATATGGAAAAACAAATAACAAAATTACATAACCATGAATTACATCTGTAATCATATCTAATGTTTACATCTGTAAACCATCAATTTCAAGTTCTTTTTAACTTTAACAAATTCATATAAACTACTAGGATATAGATTGTTATACTATAATTTTGATTGTTTACACTTCGATAATATAGAAATGTAAACAGTTATTTAATGCCATATAAAATATTATTTCATTAATTCTTCATAGATTGTTGGGTTTTAGCCTATTATCCTGTGTATAAATACATTGTATAAATTATCATGTACATTTATAAAAGTACACAATATAACCATAAGACCATGTATTTACATTTGTACTACAGCCTAAACAAATATACATATCGATTCATGGCATTTACAAATACAAATGTATTTTAGGTTCATCGGAGCCAAAATGTAGAAATGTATATGTCTGAATGTAAAAAAAGCCCGAATCTATTCTTTAAGATTCATCAGAATAATGATGTGCAAAATAAAGATATATTCATAGCCATTTCAGTTATCTTCATAGCTTGTAAAAGCTATCTGGAATGGCTTATGAATATATCTTCGTCTGGTAGGCAATATTGGTTGAAAAAAGAATGGCAAAATCACACAAGCCACGGAAGCAAATCAACTTTTCATCTTTCCGGAAATGTGTTTCTTTAGAAATTGGATGCAGGGATTAATTTTGCACAAATGCCCCGATGTTGAAGATATTCTCTTCTCAAGATCGGATAACCCTCTCCGTTACCGAGGATACATCTGCATAATTTTTCAGATACGTTTGCCCTTGGACTGTGGGTATTGTGACTTTGCCTTGATTGACTTCAGCCGGACTGCAATCAATGAAGAATTTGATAAATCAGTTCACGCAACAATTCCCCGTCGGAAACCGAAGCGTTGTTCACACCTTTCGAACGAACATCGCATTGACGGATGCATTCGATAATCTTCATTACTTTTACTCCCGAATAGTGTTTCATGGCAGCCAGGTAATCGCGTGCTTGCCACGGGGATCGCAGGCTAAGTTGAGCGGCCACTCCCTCTTCATTTTTTTGGGGAGCATAGTATGCCAACATCAGGTTGGCAAAGAAATTGAACAATACAGCCAGCGTAACCTGCAACGGATTGTGTTTTGGATTTTCTTCAAAATATTTTACTATTCGATTCGCTTTGAATACGTCTTTTACGATTAATGCATTCCGCAATTCGAAATTATTAAAGTCCTTACTGATGCCGATATTCTGTTCTATCTGCTCGGGTGTAATCCGCCGTTGTCCCTTGGGAAGCGTGATAATTAATTTTTCCAACTCGCCTGCCATTCGGTTCAAATCCGTCCCTACAAATTCTGCCATCATTTCTGAGGCTTTTGGCTCAATTTCCACTTGACGGCGTTTTAAATAAGATGCGATAAACCCTGGAAGTTGAGTGTCTTTCAGCTTCCGGGATTCGAACAGCACACCTACCTTTTCCAGTTCTGCTGTCAGCTTTTTTCTACGATCTAATGCGCCGTGTTTATAGCAAAATACCAGAATGGTAGAAAGCATCGGCTTTTGCAGATAATACGTCAACTCGTCCAAGTTCTTTAAGTTTTGTGCTTCGCGAACTACAACCACCTGGTATTTCGACATCATCGGATACCTTCTTGCTGCGTTAATAACAGAAGCTATATCTGTGTCTGTTCCATATACTACGGTCTGGTTAAACTCTTTCTCCGACTCTGTCAAAACGTATTGCATGATGTATTCGGATATGCGGTCGATATAGTAATCCTCTTCTCCCATCAGGAAATAAACGGGAGCATAGTTTTTATTTTTCAGGTTGCGGGCTATTTCTTCGTAAGTTATTTCTTTTGCCATACTTTTTTGTAACTTTGTATGATAAATTATTCACGCTATTCATACAAAGATATAAAATGTTGGAATTAAACTTACCTTCTTATCCGTTTAAAATTGCTAACAAAGACGGGAAAAAATTCATATTCGATGTGTTACGCAAGAAATATGTTGCCCTTACACCCGAAGAATGGGTGCGGCAGCATTTCACTCATTATTTGCTGGAGCACAAAGGTTATCCTTGGGGATTGCTGGCTAATGAAATCCAATTGAATCTGAACGGAATGAAAAGGCGGTGCGATACGGTGCTTTATAACCGCAATCTGACCGCCCGGATGATTATAGAATATAAAGCCCCAAATGTGGAAATCACGCAAGCTGTATTCGACCAAATTACGCGTTATAATATGGTGCTGAAAGTAGAATATCTGATTGTGAGCAATGGAATCCACCATTATTGTTGCCACATTGATTATGCAACGCACTCTTATACATTCTTGCCCACCGTACCGGCGTATGAGGAACTATGAATGAAAAGAATCGCCCCAACGGACAAAGCTCAAGATGTCTTTGCTCGCTGGGGCGACCCATATATTTTGCAGGTAAAAATCATTTCACTTTTGTTTCCAAGTGTCTTTCAGGCATTACTCCTGCCAGTTCCGGGTCAATCATGATGCGTCCACAATATTCACACACAATGATTTTCTTTCGCATACGGATGTCCAATTGTTTTTGAGGCGGAATCTTATTAAAGCATCCCCCACATGCATCACGCTGCACATAAGTAATTCCCAATCCGTTTCGAGAGTTTTTACGAATGCGCTTGAATGCCTGAAGCAAACGCGGTTCGATAGTTGCTTCCAACGCTTTTGCCTTGTCGCGGAGTTTTTCCTCTTCCTGTTTAGTCTCAGAAATGATTTCATCCAATTCATTTTTCTTCATCTCCAAGTCTTTCTTTCTTTCTTCCAGGGTATGTGTGTTCTTTTCTATTTCCTCTTGTTTTGATTCGATAGAAGAGGTATACTCTCTGATGCGTTTTTCACACAATTCCACTTCCAAGGTTTGGAATTCGATTTCCTTTGTCAGCACATCATATTCACGATTATTACGCACATTGTCTTGTTGTGCTTTGTATTTATCGATTGAAGCCTTGGCTGTTTCAATTTCAATACGCTTGGTAGCAACGTTCGATTTCAATTCTTCTATTTCACCTTTAATCTTTTCGATGCGGGTGCTTAAGCCTGTCACTTCATCTTCCAAGTCTTGTACTTCCAACGGAAGTTCACCTCTTAAAGTCTTGATTTTGTCAATTTCAGACAACATGGTCTGCAATTGGTACAAAGCTTTCAGTTTTTCCTCCACACTCAGTTCACTAGGATCTTTTTTTACTTCTTTCGCCATAATGCTTTATAAATATTTAATCGGATTTGTATTGATTCGGGTCATACGAAGTTCCAATGATGGGAATTTTTTCTCTAATAAAGAACAAATCAATTCTTTAGTGTATTGTTCGCTTTCGTAATGGCCTATTTCTGCAATCAAAATACTATTCTCATAATAAAAATAATCGTGATACTTCACTTCGCCTGTTATAAACACATCAGCCTGACTGGCTATAGCACGTGGCAGCAGAAATGCTCCCGCTCCTCCACACAAAGCTACATTTCGGATTAACCTTCCTGTCAGCCGCGAATGTTTCACGCAGCCTGCTTCAAAAATCTGCTTGACGCGACGCAGAAAGTCACCTTCTGTTTCCGGTTCTTCCAAGACACCTATGATGCCTGCCCCTGCCTGGTTCCATTTGTTTTGCACCGGATAAAAATCAAATGCCGGTTCTTCATAAGGATGGGCTGCCAATAAAGCTTTGGTTACTACATCCCGCTTATACACCGGAAGAATGGTTTCTATCCGCATCTCTTCTTCGTGATGTAATTCACCTATTTTACCACAATAAGGATGTGTACCGTTTCCAGCCCGGAATGTCCCGATTCCTTCTATATTATAACTACAAGCATCATAGTTGCCTATACAACCGCAACCAGCTCCAAACAGAGCATCACGTACTTGGTTGACATGTTTCATCGGTACGAATGTCACCAGCTTCAATAATGCGTTTTCTCTAGGCTCTAATACACGCACTTGCCTCAATCCTATTTTTTCTGCAATCTTATAATTTACTCCCAACAAAGCATTGTCCAAATTGGTATGCATCGAATAAATTACAATATCGTTCTTAATAGCCTTAATAACGCATCGCTCCACATAGTCTTTACCCGTAACCGACTTGAATCCTTTAAAGATAAGCGGATGGTGTGATACTATCAAATTATATCCCAAAGCTATTGCTTCGTCCACCACAGCTTCAGTCACGTCCAAACACAACAAAGCCCCTGTAACCTCCGCGTCTGTCAATCCGATTTGCAAACCGGCATTATCAAAACCGTCTTGCAAAGGCAGAGGCGCGAACATCTCAAGGGCATTCAAAACTTCCTTAATCTTCATGTCTCAAAAAAAATCGTACAAAAATAATAAAAAACTGTGATATATTAAAAAGTAAACCGCTTAGATTTACATAACATTAACGCATAAGCGAAATTGGAATATAAAAGACGGGTGTGTGGAAGCTGTACATGCTTTCTCAACAGATGAAACTGACGGACTGTTTGCCTGCCGATTATTTGCCTGGATTATCGGGAAGGATTAAATAAAAAATGAATGTCCGCCAACAGCCAATATATACCCCTGAAAAATGAATATATACTGCATTCGCGGTTGAATATATACTGCATTCGCCTACGGATATAACTTCATCGGCAAACGCAGTATTACTGCGTTTTCAACTCGGTCAGATTCGCTAAAGGACATTCATAAAAATATCAAGGAGAATCAGAAACTTACGTTGATTCTCCTTGATATTCAAAGCACCTGTTTAGAACTGTTTTTGATTAAAGCTCTTTATCTTATCCGAAATTGTCGTACATAATAGAAGATGAATCCACTCCCAAGCTATCCAACATATTGACGACAGCTTTCGACATCGGACCCGGACCGCACATATAGTACTCAATGTCTTCGGGTGCCTCGTGATTCTTCAAGTAAGTTTCATACATCACCTGATGCACGAAGCCCGGAGTATATTTCACGCCTGCGGCATCGGCTGCAGGGTCAGGACGGTCAAGCGCCAAATGGAAATGGAAGTTCGAGAAATCTTTTTCCAATTGCAGGAAATCTTGCAAATAGAACACTTCATTCAATGCACGGGCGCCATAGAAATAATGCATTTCACGGTCGCGCGTATTCAATGTACGGGTCATGTGCATAATCTGTGCACGCAACGGAGCCATACCGGCACCACCTCCTACCCAAATCATTTCTTTCTTCGAATTGAATATCGGGTGGAAATCACCGTAAGGACCGCTCATCAGCACCTTGTCACCCGGCTTCAGCGTAAAGATATAAGAAGATGCGATACCCGGATTCACATCCATAAAACCACTGCGGTCGGGCTTGAACGGAGGCGTGGCAATACGGACCGTCAACATGAATACATCACCCTCTGCCGGATAGTTCGCCATTGAATAAGCACGAATGGTAGGCTCCGTATTTACACACTTCAACGAAAACATATTGAACTTCTTCCATGCAGGCAAATATTCATCACCGATCAATGACTTGTCAATATCCTTGTCGTAATCCATCGTAAATGCCGGAATCTTAATCTGTGCATACGAACCGGGGATAAAGTCCATGTGCGCGCCGGCAGGCAATTGCACCTTGAATTCCTTGATGAATGTTGCCACATTCTTGTTCGAAATAACGGTACATTCGTATTCCTTCACACCCAAGACCGATTCAGGCACTTTGATAGCCATATCGCCTTTCACTTTCACCTGACATCCCAAACGCCAATGGTCTTTCTGCTGCTTACGGCTGAAATGCCCTACTTCCGAAGGAAGGATTTCTCCCCCGCCTTCCAAAACCTGGCACTTGCATTGTCCGCAAGACCCTTTCCCGCCACAAGCCGATGACAAGAATATATTGTTTACAGCCAAGGTGTTCAGCAATGTCGAACCAGACTCCACTTCCAACTGGTTTTCTCCGTTAATGGTCAGTTTTACCTTACCCGAAGTTACCAAGAACTTTTTCGCCACCAACAAAATGATGACCAACACCAGAATAGTCACCAGGAATACTCCAATGCTTGCTAATATAAAATTCATGTCCATTGTCTTATTCCTTTCCTTATTAGATGTTCAAACCTGAGAAACACATAAATGCCATAGCCATCAAGCCTACTGTAATGAAAGTTATGCCCAAGCCCTTCAACGGAGCAGGCACATTGGAGTAAGCCATCTTCTCACGAATGGCAGCCAGGCCCACAATTGCCAGCAGCCAGCCTATACCCGACCCCAAGGCGTATGAAACAGAGTCCCATACATTGCCGATAAATTTCGGGTCAGACTCTCCCAAGCCAATGCGTTGCTGCATAAACAAAGACGCACCCATAATCGCACAATTCACGGCAATCAAAGGCAAGAAGATACCCAATGAAGCATACAATGAAGGACTGAAACGCTCTACAACCATTTCTACCAACTGGGTGATGGCAGCAATAACGGCAATAAAGAGGATGAAGCTCAAAAAACTTAAATCAATGCCCAAGATACCGTCTGCCGCAAGCACTTTGGTCTGAAGCAAATAGTTGACCGGTAAAGTCACAACCAATACGAACGTAACGGCAATACCTAACCCGAGGGCAGTTTTTACATTCTTCGACACAGCCAGATACGAACACATACCCAGAAAGAATGCAAAAATCATATTGTCCACAAAGATTGAACGGACCAATAAACTTATAAAATGTTCCATAATCATTACCTTTCCTTATTATTCCTTTTCTTGTAATTCGGGATGTTTCGCACGCTGGTACCATATCAGGCAAGCCACAATAATCAATGCCATAGGCGGCATCAACATCAAGCCGTTGTTCACATATCCCGCCTCCTTAATGGCATCGTAATTCAATATATTGTAGCCTAACAACGTACCTGAGCCTAAAAGTTCACGGATAAACGCCACGATAATCAAAATCTTGGCATAGCCTAAGCCATTGCCCAGACCGTCCAGACAAGATTCCCACGGGCCGTTTGCCATCGCAAACGCTTCAAGACGTCCCATCAAGATACAATTCGTAATAATCAGACCTACGTAAACGGATAATTGCACACTGACATCGTATGCAAATGCCTTCAACACTTCGCTTACGATTGTCACCAAAGCGGCAACCACTACCAGCTGGACAATGATACGGATACGGTTCGGAATCGTTTTGCGAATCAATGAAATGACAACGTTGGAAAATGCCGTAATAATCGTTACGGAAAGCCCCATTACGATAGCCGGTTCCAACTTAGAGGTTACGGCGAGTGCAGAACAGATACCCAATACCTGAACCGTTACCGGGTTGTTCATGCTTATCGGAGTAGAAAACACCTCTTTATTCTTAGCTGAAAATAAACTTCCCATGATATTCGTCCTCCTTATTTAGTAGTTAAAAAATTGGTATAATGGTCCATGCAGCTCTTTAACATCTGGCCTACCGCTACCGAAGTGATTGTACCGCCTGAGATTCCATCCACCTGGAATTCCGGCTTCTCAACCTTCCCGTTCTTCACGACATTCAGACCAACCACAGAACCATCCATGACTTTCTTGTCTTTAAACTCGTTTTGGAAATGCTCGGTAGCGATTTCCGCACCCAAGCCCGGAGTCTCCGAAGCATGAGAGAAATAAGTGCCATACACGGTATTCTTGTCTTCGTTCAGCGCCACATATCCCCAGATGGCACCCCAAAGACCGGCACCGTAAACAGGAATAACATACTTTGTTTCCCCGTCCACTTCACAGACAAAGAGATGAGCTTCTCCTTTTTCTTTATATGCTTTCTCATATCCGGTGACAAAAGCGCCTTCATACGGTTTCAGCGAACCGTCTTCAGCCACCAGCATATCTTCCTTCACCACCTCGGCAAACTTGGCTTCGGGATTCTGCACATCGCGAATGCCCAGTGAAGAAAGAATCTGTTTCTTCGTATCCAACTCAACGTTCTTTCCTTGCAGTTCGCGCAAAGAAGAGTTGACGAAAGCCAGCAAAAACGCTACGATAATAACCAATACCGAAGCATAAATGATAGTATATGAATTACTATTGGTATTCATTGTTCTTCCGGTTTTTTTTAATTGTTAGACATTGCACGTTTGACACGGCGTGAGATATTGTTCTGCACGACAACATAGTCAATCAGCGGTGCAAAAATATTCATCAACAGGATAGCCAGCATCATACCTTCGGGATAACCCGGATTAAGCACACGGATAATGATAGCCATCGCACCTATCAGGAAACCGTAAACAAACTTGCCGTTTTCGGTACGCGAAGAGGTAACCGGATCGGTAGCCATAAACACAGCACCAAAACAGAAGCCTCCCAAACACAAATGTTCGTACCAAGGCATGTGGGCAATGGCGGTATCCGGTCCCCACGTATTGAATACCCAACCCATAAGTGCACCACCTACGAATACGGACAGCATCGTTTTCCAGCTTGCCACTCCCGACCATAGCAGGATAACGGCACCAATGGCGATGGCAATCACGCTAGTCTCGCCGATAGAGCCAGGAATCAGACCGGTCACCATATCCCACGAGAAAGCAGGGCACTCGGCAACCTTAGCCACGCCTAACGGAGTAGCCGCCGTCAACCCATCCACAGTCTTACCCAGACCGAAGATGCTATCACCCGAAACCCATACGGTGTCGCCCGACATCTTGGTAGGATATGCAAAGAAAAGAAAGGCACGGGTTATCAAAGCCGGATTGAAAACATTCATGCCTGTCCCTCCAAACACTTCTTTACAGAATATGACCGAGAATGCTGTAGCGATAGCAAGCATCCACAACGGACAATCTACCGGAACAATCATGGGAATCAGCATACCTGTCACTAGAAATCCTTCCTGGATTTCTTCTTTTTTCCATTGGGCAACAATGAATTCAATGCCTAGTCCCACTACATAGGAAACAATAATCTTGGGCAACACGGCCAGAAAACCATAACCGAACATTTCGATGAAACTTCCTTCAGCACCGGTAGCATGAAAATGCTGATACCCTACATTGTACATACCGAACAACAATGCCGGCATCAGAGCAATGACCACGAACGACATGATACGTTTGCTATCTATCGCATCGTGAATGTGCGTTCCCGTCTTCGATGTGGCATTCGGGACAAACAAAAATGTCTCGAAACCTTCGAATACAGAACGAAAAGCATGGTATTTGCCTCCCTCTTCAAAGTTCGGCTTTATCTTATCCAGATAATTTCTTAATGCGTTCATATTAAAGTTTATTAGTTTATTAGTTTTTGAGTTTGTTAGTTTGTTAGTTTGTAAGTTTGTTGGTTTGTCCATCGCTGCCTGCAAATCAGCTACAACTTAAAAAAACTTAAGAACTTAAAAACTCAAAAAGCCATATCAATTAACACATTTCCTTACGAAGCATATCCAATCCTTCGCGGACAATACGCTGAAGCTCCATCTTTGATGAGCAGACAAATTCACAAAGAGCAAAGTCTTCGGGGGCGACCTCGTATATGCCCAGTTCTTCCATGCGATCGATATCGCCCGCGATAATTGCCTTTATCAAGTATTCGGGCAGAATATCCATCGGAAGGACTTTGTCATACTCGTTAGACATGATCATGTGACGTTCTCCACCTTTCACACGGGCATCCAGAACATACTCTTTCTTTTTGCCCATCAGCCAGTTGAAATACGAATGGCTGGTACTATAATCATTCAGACGAGGCATTATCCAGCCCAGCATTTCGTGCACGTCATTACCTTCCGGTATCACGGTGAGCTGCGAATGAAAGGCTCCTAAAAATCCGTTTACAGGAATTTTCTTCCCGGTCAAGACGTTGCCACTGATACAACGCACTTCCCTCTCCTTATTAATATTACCGGCAAGCACATCGGTCAGCATCGCTCCTACCTTCAATTTGCAATATGCCGGCTTCTTCACTTCCGAACCCGTGATAGCAACGGTACGGGTCAAATCCACCCTGCCCGTATTCATCAGGCGGCCGATAAAGATAACCGCTTGCGGATCAACCGTCCATACGGTCTCGCCCTTATTTACCGGAGCGATGTGATTGATTTGCACACCGACATTACCTGCCGGATGCGGGCCTTCGAATACGGTCAATGTAACGCCTTTCGCTTGAGTCAATGCCTTAGCCTGCTGGCTTGCGCTGATGCTGAGATACACGCCGGCTATCTTAGCCAAAGCATCCAGCCCGGTTTGGAAATTCGCCTCCTCTCCTTTCAACGCGAACTCAAAGTCAGGTGCCAACGGATTCGAATCGAAAGCCGATACGAAAATCGCCCGTGGTGCAATTGTCGGGTCGGCAATTACATCATACGGGCGTTGGCGGATGAATGCAAACAAACCTGCATTCAGCAACAGTTCCTTTACGGTAGTTCCATCCATACGGGTTACATCTTGTTTCCCGAATTCTTCATAGTCTTGTTCTGCGGCTGCTTCTACTGTGATACTCATCACTTTACGGCGTGCGCCGCGTTCCACACTCGTTACTACGCCACTTACGGGCGAAACAAATTTCATCTCTGGGTGATTCTTGTCAATAAACAAGGGCCCTCCAGCCATTACATACTCCTGTTCTTTCACCACCACTTTCGGGATGACTCCCGTAAAATCATCAGGACACAATGCATAAAATCCCGGTTCTTTCACGTTCATCAGTTCCGTAGCAGCTTTTCCTTTCAGGTTTATGTTTAAGCCTTTACGTAATTTGATTAGATTAGCCATATATCAGGTATAAAATGAATATTCTAAGTTCGCGACAAATTTACACAATAATAGGGCAACGAAGAAAGTTTGCTTGCCCGATTACAGAAATATTTCCTTATTCAAGCAAGCAAACAACGTCTTATCACGAATAAACCGCTATTTTGTAATGTAAAGAATACAAAATCAGTATTCTTCGGCAAACATCGGGTCCCATGCCGGAAGAAGGACAGGCTTTTGTTTCAAGATGTCCAGTACACTTTCCGGCACGTATTTCTTTTCTACTACCAGCCGGAACATATATTCGTCAAACCATTCATCAGTCATGATAAGATGTCCGTGATAACCGGCTTCTGCGCCCCAACTGTTTTCGACCATCCATTTCTTCGGTTTGCCGTTGGCATCGAGGTCTACCGCCATCAGGGTCATGGCGTGGCTTGAACCACTTGCAAAAGTCTGGATACGCTGTTTTTTATTCATTCCGAATGAGGTGCCCATCAAAGAAGCATAATCGTAATTGTTCAAGTCGAGTGTACCGCGCTTGCTGTCAAGAAATTTTACCACATCACACGAGAAATACATCATCGTACTATCCTTAATCGAACGGACAGCCATTTCCTTGATGTCTTCTATCGGCAGATTCACATACGTCCAGTTACGCCCATCGTAAGTATGACGGTCGTAATCGATTTCATAACACTTGTAAAACTCGCGGCTCGGGTCATTCATCAACATTACATAATTACCCGTCAAGTCATTACCTAAAAAAGTTTGATAGAAAGAAAGTGGTGTATATTCCTTGGTTTCACCATTTATTGTCCACGTGAAATGTTCAACCGGTTCCCCGAAAGCCAAAGCCAACATCCGGTAAATGGTGCCCATCATCTCTTTTTTCTGTTCTTCCAGTGCAGTTTCCTTTGCTCCTTCCCCGGCAGCTTGACGCAACTGCAATCCGAACTCTTTCAGTTTAAGTCCCAGCAAGTCGGCTATCTGTCCGGTATGCTCGCTGCTATAAGTTTCCGGCATAACCGAAGCAGGTACTACACCATATTTCCCAATAATATCCGAAATGCCTGTAAACTGTCCTCCGTCGCTGATAGGATGCTTAAAAAGCCATTCTACCATTTTGTCTTCCATCGGTTTTTCACGGGTATCAATGATGCCTTGCAGGAAAAGGTTTGCTTTTTCCAGTTGGTCGTAGAAAAAACAATAATTTTGAGAAAATTCCATTTCGTCCAACCCATACTTCGCCATCATCTGTGCCCGAAGTACATTCAGTCCCGTAAACAGCCAACAACGCCCTGATTGTTGCTGGTCGGTAATGCCGTGCGAAACAACACGGTTGGAAAAATGCGTATCAAAATTTGCCAGATTCTCATGGTTCTTTGCCAATACTGAAATGCTGGTCCCTGCCATCGCATTGTAAATAGCCTTATCAGATGGCGTAGGCTTGTAGCTGTCTTTGATGTCTTTCAACAATTCAGGAGTAATCCCCCCTTGCTGTGCCTGTGCCGCAGCCAGCGCCATTGTCATAAGACAGAATGCAATACTTCTCTTCATGTTCGCTATATCTGTTAATTAGATGTAATATTTTTATAAAATCATCGATATATGGATGCAAATATAACAATTTTCTCATATTTCCCCATGCCTTTTCAACGCTTTTTCATTTCAGAGGCTTCAGGAAAAACAGTCGGCTAAAAGCTTCCTCAAACGAACATAAGTGACACGACTGACTTACTTATGTGAAAAGCCCAAGTTACTTATGTGAACCAACCCACCCACTTATGTTCATCAAAAAGCATGCTTGAGCCGTGTCTTTATTGCCCGAATGTGGCATTCATTTTTTAAAAATCTTGAAATAACAGAAGAAAATAAAGCTTACCTCAGCTGATATTTGTACTTTTGGTTAATTTTCTGAAAGCATATATATGAGAAAGGTAATCCACATAAAACATTTTGTCCGTTCTGTTATCATACTGATTTTGGTATGTTACTTCGGATTGATTGCCATATTCAACCTTTCTTTCGTCCAAAAACAAATATCAGACCTTGCTGCCGAAGAGCTAAGTAAGCTCATGAAGACCGAAGTGAGCATTGGCAATATCGATTTAGGGTTACTGAACCGGGTTATCATCCAAAATGTGACGTTAAAAGATCGGGAAAACGAGGAGCTGCTTAAAGTCTCACGTTTTTCGGCCAAAGTGGAAATATCATCTTTGTTGCATGGGAAAATCCGTATCAGCAGTGTGCAACTTTTCGGACTGAATGCACGATTGAACCGCAAAACACCTGACAGCCCTGCCAATTTCCAATTCGTACTTGATGCCTTTGCCTCGAAAGACACGGTAAAGAAAGAGAAAAACATTGACTTGCGCATCAACTCAATATTAATCCGGCGCGGACAAGTGTATTATGATGTGCTTTCCGAACCTGCCACTCCCAACCGTTTCAATGACAAACATATCGGTATCCAGAATTTTTCGGCCACTCTTGCATTGAAAGCTTTGACCAATGATTCGGTCAATGCACAAGTCCGGCGAATGAGTTTCAATGAAATCAGTGGGTTCAGGCTAAAGAAACTTGCCTTGAAATGTATTGCTACTCCACGCTACTTTACCATAAATGATTTGGAATTGCAATTGCCTGAAACCATTCTTTCCATTGACAGCCTGACCGCAGCGTACGACAGTGTACCCCACTTCCCTCATCTGACCAAGAATACCACCTATCAGATGCAGCTGAATGCCCGTATTACACCAGCCGACATATCCATGTTTGTACCGGCGTTCAGCCACTTTCACAGTCCCGTAGAGCTTCATCTGGCACTGGATGGAAAGGGAAATCATACCCGTTGTACCGATATCTTTGTAAGCGGAAACCATCAGACCTTATTGCTGAAAGCCCAAGGTATGATCAATCATTGGAACCGGAAGGAAGACCTTTATCTTTTCGGGCAAGTGTCTCATTTAGATGCCGATGCCCAAGGACTGTCATGGCTTTTCCACAACCTCTCGGACAAAGATTCCATACCCGGTATTGTAAAACATCTGGGAGACGTACATTTCAATGGAGATGTATCAGGCTACCTTCACCAGCTGACAACACATGGCACTGTCCTATCCGAAGCCGGCTCTGTGCGGGCTAACGTAACGATGCATAAACCGAAAGGTGCGTTGTATCATTCTTATTCAGGCAAAATAATCAGTGAGCAGTTAAATTTAGGTGCGTTACTCGGACAGGAAAAAACATTTGGCAATGCAGCTTTCGATATCGAACTGCAAGGATTCCGTTATCAGGACGGGAAACCGGAATCATACATCAAAGGCATTGTTTCGTCTTTGTCTTACAAACAATATGAATACCACAATATCTTACTCGACGGGCAATACACGCCCGGAGGATTTGATGGGAAAATATCAGTAAATGACCCGAACGGAAGTATCGAAATCGAAGGTCATGTCGCTACCCAGCAGGCTATTCCCGATTACAACCTGAAAGCCACCATCCGTCATTTCAACCCTAACAGGTTGAATCTTACAGATAAATATCAAAACACAGATTTCTCACTGAATCTCATGGCAGACTTTACAGGACATTCTGTCGATGACATGAAAGGAAGAATCAGCATTGACAGCCTGATAATGAAGGCACCCGAACCGGAAAAATGCTATACATTCGACCATTTCAGCATTCTGGCAGGAGCAGTTCCCAACAGTGGTGAGAAGCAAATTAAAATCCAGTCCTCTTTTTTAAAAGGAGAAATACAAGGGTATTATTCGTATCGCACGTTGCCTGTAAGTATCCTGAAGACAGTACAACATTACTTGCCTTCTTTACTGGCTGCCGACAAGCATCTTTCTGATACCAACAACAACTTTCGTTTCCATATACAGATAGACAATACAGAGCTTTTATCAAAAGTGTTTGATGTCCCTTTGCTACTATCCATGCCGGCTTCCCTGCAAGGATATTTTGACGACAGCCATACCCGCATCCAGGTACGGGCTTATGCACCCGAATTTACATACAAAGGTGCCTATTACGAATCTGGGACTTTTTTGTGCGACAATACGGAAGAAGGATTGCAATGTCAGCTCCGTACCAATAAACGGATGAAAAAAGGAGGAATGATAAACCTTGCTGTCAATGCGCTGGCCAAAGAAGACCAGTTAAAAGCAACCATTAACTGGGGGAATAATACAGTTAACACTTTTAGTGGACTGATAGATGCCGAGGCATATTTCGAGAAACCGGAATCAGGAGAAAAGCTAAGCACACGTATCAACATACAGCCCAGCCAAATCGTTTTGAATGATACCATTTGGAAAATACATCCTTCGGAAGTTGTCATCGACCAAGGCATCGTAGATGTACGTAATTTTTTGTTCGAACATCAAGACCAATACGTACGCGCCAACGGACGTATCGGTAAATCGGGAACAGACAGTTGCCTGGTCGACTTAAGTAACATCAATCTGCAATACATCATGGATATCATCCAGTTTCATGCAGTCAAATTCAACGGACTGATTACCGGTCGTGTACATCTTCATCACGTGCTGGACAATCCTGTCATGTACACACGACTGGACGTGAAAGGTTTTTCACTGAATGATGCTTTATTAGGCAGAGGCGACATCAAAGGTGAATGGGACAACGAATTAGGAGGCATACGCCTGTTGGCAGACATCCGTGAGAACGAACATTATTCAACTTTTGTTAATGGTTATATTTCGCCTAAAGAAAAAGGATTGGATTTACACATCAAGGCAGGAGGTACTAATCTGGCTTTTCTTCAGCCATTCATTGATGGTATTTTTACCAATATGCAAGGACGTGTATTCGGCAATGTCCGTCTGTTCGGTCCGTTCTCGGGACTGGATTTGGAAGGAAGTGCCCAGGCTGATGCCAGCATGAAAGTAGACATATTGAATACATCTTTCAAGTTACACGCCGACTCTGTGTGTATCCGTTCCGGACATTTCGGATTCGAAAACGTACAAATAGCGGATATGGAAGGTCATACCGGTCTGGTAAACGGAGCCCTCAACCATCAGAAGCTGAAACACTTGACTTATAATTTCCGATTCAATACCAACAACATGCTGGTATATCACACAGAAAAAGAAACCCCTGAATTTCCATTCTATGGAACTATCTACACCACGGGCGAGGTATTGTTACGAGGCGGAAACAATGCACTGAATGTAGACGGCACTTTACGTACTGACCCACGTACATCATTTACGTATGTTACTGCTACGGCGGCCGAGGCCACAAGCAAACAGTTTATCAAATTTGTAGACCGAACGCCACGACGCCAGCAGGAAAACATCCATACAGAAGTATACCATCCCCTTAACATACAGAAAGAAGAGGAAGAAGACGATACCCCTCTTGATATGCATTTAAATTTCCAAATAGAAGCCACTCCTGACGCAACGATGCGCATTATCATGGATCCTGTGGCGGGAGACAACATTTCCGCTAACGGCACGGGAAACCTGCGCATTAATTTTTATAACAAAGGCGATTTTCTGATATTCGGCAACTATAATATCGGAGAAGGTATATATAAAATGAGTATGCAGAATGTCATCCGCAAAGACTTTGTTTTACAGTCGGGAGGTACAGTCTCATTTAACGGCAACCCACGTCAAGCAAATCTGAATGTACAAGCTGTTTATACGGTCAATTCGGCTTCATTGAACGATCTTGTAGCAGACGCATCCTCCACCAAAGGAACTGTACGTGTAAACTGCCTTTTGAATTTAAGCGGTAACCTGACCAGCCCGACACTGAAGTTCGACCTTGATTTGCCCACCGTTAGCGATGAAGACCGCGAACTGGTACGTAGCCTGACCAGTACCGAAGAACAGATGAACACCCAGATTATCTATCTGTTGGGGGTCGGCAAATTTTACACATACGACTACAATAGTAATGCCAACCAATCGGATGCAACCAGTTCACTGGCATTCAGCACCTTGTCCGGTCAATTAAACAATATGCTCTCGCAAGTCATCGACAACCAGAACTGGAACGTAGGCACGAATCTAAGTACAGGAGAAAACGGCTGGAGTGACGTAGAAGCAGAAGCTATTCTTTCGGGAAGACTACTGAACAACAGACTCATTATCAATGGCAATTTCGGATACCGCGACAACGCCATGCAGAATACCAATTTTGTAGGTGACTTTGAGGCTATGTGGATATTGACCAGGAACGGCGAATTCCGCTTAAAGGGTTATAATGAGACCAATGACCGATACTTTACCAAATCTACACTGACAACGCAAGGCATCGGCCTAATGTATAAAAAAGACTTTGACAATTGGCGCGAACTGTTCGATTGGATATTGCTTCGCAGAAGAAAAGACAAGAAGTCTACAGACGAACAACCTGTCGCCCAACAAAAACGAAACAAAAAACAAACTAAATAATTCAGTTATGGGAAAGAATTTTTATCTACCAGCCGAATGGCATGCCCAAAGCTATATCCAGCTGACTTGGCCACATGCCGGAACAGACTGGAACTATATGCTTGAAGAAGTAGAATCGTGCTTCCTCCATTTGGCTCAGGAAATAGCAGCCCGGCAACCGTTGTTGCTCGTGGCTCCCGAATATCCGAAAATACTTGAGAATGTTGACTTCAGGCATAACATTCACTTTATCGCCTGCCCTACCAATGATACATGGGCACGCGACCACGGCTTCATCACAGTACTTCAACAAAATGCCTCCCCACTGTTACTCGACTTTTGTTTTAATGGTTGGGGAATGAAATTTGCCGCCTGTAAAGACAACCTGATTAATATGCATCTGCATGAAAGTGGTGTATTGAACGGGCATTACGTCAATTGCCGCAATTTCGTATTGGAAGGCGGTTCGATAGAAAGTGACGGAGAAGGTACATTGCTTACTACTTCCACTTGTCTGCTGGCTCCAAACCGGAATGATACTTTATGCCGCAATGAAATCGAACAATATTTGAAAGAACGATTCAACCTGTTCCAGGTATTGTGGTTAGATTATGGCTTCCTGGCTGGTGATGATACAGACAGCCATATCGATACGTTGGCACGTCTTTGTCCTGCTCATACCATTGTATATGTACAATGTACCGATGAAAAAGACGAACATTACGGTGCTCTGCACGCAATGGAAGAACAACTGAAGTCTTTCCGCACACTCAACGGAGACCCCTATCGTCTACTCCCAGTACCTCTGCCCGATGCCATTTACGATGCTGAAGGTGAAAGACTGCCTGCCACATATGCCAATTTTCTGATTATGAACGATGCTGTATTATATCCGACATACGCTCAGCCAGAAAAAGACAAAGAAGCTGCCAAAGTATTGAAATCGGCTTTTCCCGACCGGGAAATCATAGGAATAGACTGCCGGGCACTGATACAGCAACATGGTTCATTGCACTGTGTCACCATGCAATATCCCGAAAGCGTATGCCCTTCCTTGTAAAACAAGATTAAATTACTTCACCTTTTATATAATTAAGACAATTATGACAAGAATCATTCGCGTAGGTATCGTACAACAGGCTTGTTCGAACGATATCAAAGCCAATTTAGAAAAACTGCACGGCAACATTGCTTCCGTAGCACAAGCCGGAGCCAATCTGGTCGTATTGCAAGAATTACACAATACTCCCTACTTTTGCCAGACAGAAGATACAAGTTTGTTTGATTTAGCTGAACCTATACCCGGTCCTTCAACAGGCTTTTACAGTGAAATAGCTGCCGCTTACGGCATCGTCTTGGTTACGTCACTGTTCGAACGCCGTGCTCCCGGACTATATCATAACACTGCAGTCGTATTCGAAAAAGATGGGAATATTGCTGGAATCTACCGCAAGATGCACATACCCGATGACCCTGCCTATTATGAAAAGTTTTATTTCACTCCTGGTGATATCGGTTTTGAACCGATTGAAACATCTGTCGGGAAATTAGGTGTACAGGTTTGCTGGGATCAATGGTATCCGGAAGGTGCCCGGTTAATGGCACTGAAAGGAGCAGAACTGTTGATTTATCCCACAGCCATTGGTTGGGAAAGTACGGACACACATGAAGAACAATTACGTCAAATCGGTGCTTGGGTAACTGTTCAGCGGGGACATGCTGTTGCCAACGGGCTACCGGTCATTGCCGTAAACCGTGTAGGACTGGAACCCGATCCTTCAGGGCAAACCAATGGTATTCTGTTTTGGGGCAACAGTTTTGTTGCCGGCCCACAAGGCGAACTGCTGGCACAAGCAAGCAATACAAAAGAAGAAAATCTGGTTGTGGACATAGACATGAACCGGAGTGAAAACGTCCGTCGCTGGTGGCCGTTTTTAAGAGACCGGCGCATTGAAGAATTTGGTGATTTAACCCGTCGATTTATTGATTAGTTTCTTAGAAGCTGTTTTGAATTTATCGTGCGATGATTTGGGATGAGTTTTTGAGGCATTTCCGCTTCTGTGATGAGGAAGATAGCGGGCTATCTGACGAAGAACAGGAGCGAAAAGGACCAAAAAATCGCCCAAAGCACACACGAAAACGGATACATCAAGCCAAGAAAAACTTTTTGGAGAAATTCAAAACAGCTTCTTATATAGTAGGACAAAATTGGTTTGCGAAAATTCCTCAATGCATTGATTCAACATGACCAATGATGTTTCGCATTTCATTTTTGATTGACTATACATATTGTATCCAATTAGTTGGTTCTTAGGAACCAACTAATTGGCCATATTTTATAGAGGCATATTCCCGTGTTTTTTCGGGGGATTACTCTGACTCTTGTTTTGAGTCATCTCCAATGCTTGGATTAATTTAAAGCGCGTATCCTTAGGCAAAATGATTTCATCAATATACCCCTGCTCGGCAGCCCGGTACGGGTTCGAGAATTTCTCCTTGTATTCCTCGATGGCCTGCGCTTTTTCCTCGGGCGTAGCCTTGCGATAAAGAATGTTTACGGCTCCATCAGCTCCCATCACAGCAATTTCGGCTGTAGGATACGAGAAGTTTACATCGGCACCGATAGGCTTGCTATTCATTACAATGTAGGCACCGCCATATGCCTTGCGGGTGATGACTGTGATTTTAGGAACAGTAGCCTCGGCGTATGCATACACGATTTTAGCTCCGTGGCGGATGATACCGTTATGCTCCTGCGTACAACCCGGCAAGAAACCCGGTACATCTTCGAACGTCACGATAGGAATGTTGAAACAGTCGCAGAAACGGATAAAACGTGCAGCCTTGTCGGAAGCATCGATATCAAGCACGCCAGCTAAGTAGGCAGGCTGATTTGCTACGATACCCACCGAGCGTCCGCCCAGACGGGCGAAACCGATTACAATGTTCTTGGCAAAGTGGGGCATCACTTCAAAGAAATAATGGTCGTCTACTACCGGCTCAATAATATTTTTGATATCATAAGGCATGTTAGGATCATCCGGTATGACACTCATCAGTGACTCATCAGCACGACGGATGTCATCGGTGCAGGGCATACTCGGCGCATCTTCCATGTTATTGGAAGGTAAGAAACTCAGCAGTTCGCGGATACTCATCAAAGTTTCCTCTTCAGTATCGCAAAGAAAATGAGTCACACCACTCTTGCTACTATGAGTGTAAGCTCCGCCTAACTCTTCCTTATCCACTTCCTCGTGGGTAACCGCCTTTACCACATCAGGACCGGTGATGAACATATGGCTTTTTTCCTTCACCATAAAGATAAAGTCGGTGAGTGCCGGTGAGTAACAAGCTCCTCCTGCGCAAGGACCTAAAATAGCTGAAATCTGTGGGATGACACCCGATGCAATCGTGTTCTGATAAAAGATAGAAGCGTAGCCTGAAATACTACCCACGCCTTCCTGGATGCGTGCACCACCCGAGTCATTTAACGCGATAACCGGTGCACCGTTTTTCAACGCCAGTTCTTGAACCTTAACGATTTTCTTAGCTCCAGTGGTGCTCAGTGTCCCACCATATACAGTAAAATCGTAGGCATACACGTACACTAACCGTCCGTCTATTTTGCCATACCCACATACGATGCCATCACCGGGAATATGCTTCTTGTCCATCCCGAAATCAGTACAATGATGAACCACCAATTTGTCCAATTCATTAAACGTTCCTTTGTCGAGCAACATGTCGATACGTTCACGGGCAGTCATATGACCGTTGGCGTGCTGCTTTTCCACGCGTTCCACGCCTCCACCTTGGGAAGCCAGTTTGTCAAGCTCCTCAAATTTTTTATATTGTTCTGCTGTAGTCATTTGTCTTATTGTTTGGTTATTCTTCGTTTATCACGTCCAGCGTCATGATTATCTGGTTGCTGTTAACTGAGTCACCTTCGTTCACCAGAATTTCCTTCACCACGCACGGACTATTCACTTTATAGTTGCTTTGCATCTTCATGGCCTCAATCACCGCCACGATGTCACCAGCCTCCAAACGGTCACCTACCTGGACAGGTATCTTCACCACTTTACCCGGCATAGGTGAGACAATCTTATCTTGCTGTTTCTCGTCGGCCCCTTTGCGCATACGCAGGTACTTGGCCTGAGAGTCGATGATGTCAACATTGTATGACTGGTAATGCGCGTTTACCGTATAACTCTTGCCTCCTTCTTTACGGATGAGCTCGGCATTATACGATTTGCCATTATGCAATATGGAACAACTACCGTTTTCTGCCATCACAATGTCCACGTCGTAAGGCACACCATCAATCGTAAGCTGCACCTTGTTTCCTTCCTTGCTGACTAACGAAACGTCAGCAACTCTTTCTCCGATATGTATTTCCATGTGTATTGAATCCTTAAATCCGTAATACTCCTTTCTTCAAACCAAATTCACGCCAGCGGCTAATAGGACGGTTATCAGTGGCTCCCGATTTGTTTTCTTCCAAGTTCATCAGGTAATCGATGTAAGCGGCAATCATGGCAATATTCTCCGTCTCTTCTTCTTTCTGTCCTGCCCACTCGCGCAACATTTCCTGATGCTTGGGAATAAAGAGGGTGTCGTAATGACCTTCTACAAAGTCGGGTACATGCATGATGTGGCGCAAGTAAGAGATGTTGGTTTTCAGTCCTGTAATCTTATACTCGTAAAGCACACGACGCATACGTTCGATGGCAAACTGGCGGGTAGTGGCCCACACGATAAGTTTACCAATCATCGGGTCGTAATAAATAGGAATTTCATAGCCATCGTATACGTAACTATCAATACGCACCCCAATGCCATTGGGTTCTGTCAATTGACGGATGATGCCCGGCGAAGGCATAAAATTATTTTCTGTATCTTCAGCACAGATTCGGCACTCAATAGCATGACCACGCTGTTTTAAGTCTTCCTGCTTATAGTGAAGCGGTTCGCCATTGGCCACACGGATCTGGTCTTTTACCAAATCAACGCCCACTACTTCTTCAGTAATAGGATGTTCTACCTGCAAACGGGTATTCATTTCCAGGAAATAGAAATTGCGATGTTTGTCAACGAGAAATTCGATGGTACCGGCACCTTTATAATGAACTGCTTTTGCAGCTGCGACAGCCGCTTCACCCATCTTCTGACGAAGTTCAGGTGTGACGAAAGGAGATGGAGTCTCTTCCACAATTTTTTGATTACGCCGCTGGATAGAACACTCACGTTCGAAGAGATGAACGGCATTGCCATAGTTGTCTCCTAAAATTTGAAATTCGATGTGATGTGGTTCTTCCACGAATTTCTCAAGATACACGGTGTCATCACCAAAAGAGGACATCGATTCTGAACGGGCGGTGTTGTAGGCCTCTTCCACTTCATCTTCGCTATGTATGAGTCGCATACCTTTGCCTCCACCACCCATCGATGCCTTCAGCATCACAGGATAACCGATACGGTTACAGATTTCCTTAGCTTCCTCTACGCTCTGCAACGGTTGCTCCGTACCTGGAACTACAGGTACTCCTGCCGCAATCATGTGCTTACGTGCAGAAATCTTATCGCCCATAGCATCCATCGTTTCCGGATCGGGACCAATGAAGATGATGCCTTCTTCGCGGCAGCGGCGTGCAAACTCCGAATTTTCGGACAAGAAGCCATACCCTGGATGAATAGCATCTACGCCATGGTGTTTGGCTGCCCAAATAATCTTATCGATGTTTAAATAACTTTCGCGTGAAGCGGCTGGTCCTATCAGGCAGGCTTCATCTGCATAAAATACGTGGCGTGCAGTCCTGTCGGCCTCCGAAAAAACAGCCACAGTACGAATGCCCATCTCCCGACAGGAGCGCATCACCCGCACGGCTATTTCGCCACGGTTAGCGATCAATACTTTGTGTATCATGCCTTATTCTTTTATTGTTACATTTTTCAATAAGTTAAGCCATTTTAGTATATGACTTAAGCAAAAGGCTTCTCTTTTCGCACAAGAAACCCAAAACTGTGCAAAAGTAACAAAAAAAACGAATACATTCTTATTTCTGTGTTTTTTTTTAGGCTGTATGCCCTATTTATATTCAATACTCCGGTATAATTCTAAAATCAAAACATTATAACCGGCTAAAGCAGGTTCAACAATACCAGATTAAAAGAATCATTGAAATATTGTCAAGGGTGAGAAACTGTTTTGAATTTATCGTGTGCTGACTGGGGATGATTTCTTGCAGAGGCGCAAAATCTTGCATCTCTACTATGAGGAAGATAGCGGGCTATCTGACGAAGAGCAGCGGAAAGAACCCAAAAATCGCCCCAAGCACACACGAAAACGAATGCATCAAGCCAAGAAAAACTTTCTGAGGAAATTCAAAACAGTTTCTGCGATCTGTAAAAGAGCCTAACCATCTGAGAGATAAAAGCTATTCTTTCAATTTAAAGGATATATTGTTTTGCCTGTCGATCAAAATAGTCACATAATAACACGACAATTCATCGGGCATACTGACTGTAGCCTGATAATGATATCCGTCAGAATCAACCCCCATAAAACTCATGTCGGAAAGAATGGCCATTTTTAAGAAATCGGCAGGTATGATATTTTCAAACATCTCTTTATTAATATCTTTGGCATACAACCTTTGTTTGCCCTGAAACACACAAATATGAATAATGTTATCAAAATACACATTATCAACAATCATCCCTTCTTCCGTTACTACCGGATGATATACTTTTTTACTGGAAGGATTGATATAGGCATATCCCCTATAGCGGTTCCCTTGATAAAAGAATACTGAATCTTTTTCGATAACTTCCTTTTGTACCGGTTCAATAACCGTCTGATAACCAAATGGTATTGTATCAGTATCTGATTTATGAAGAGTAATCAAATCACCCTGCGACGTATAGAATTGAAATACATGTGGCTCAAGCTTGGTAATACGATAAGTCACCCTTTCAGAACTATGCGCAATAAGCGTATCTCCTGAAATACTGAAACGAAACGGAGTATTAACCTGGCTAGCAAGATAGATACTGTCACCAGCTATTTTCAACATCGGCAACTCTGTGTTCTCGTCTACCCAGATACCTTGTAATTGCTGTTTAGCAAGTTGGTTGCGTTCGTTTTGGGCCTGTCCATCCTGTTTGTTTCTGTTCTCTGCACAGGCTGTAACTAAAAACGCGAAAAGTGCTGCCAATAATACTTTTCTCATTTTCTTATGCTGTGTTTTCTTGGTTTTTATTTCATTTCTTGCCACAAATGTATAACAAATTACTCAAGTCACATAAAATAACAGAAAAAAATCTTATATTTGCAGTATGATTGAATTAGCTAAACATATTGAAGTATTGCTGTTAGAGAACGATTGTGTCATCGTTCCAGGCTTGGGAGGCTTTATAGCTCATTACCGTTCTTCTATATATAATAAGGAGATGCGGGAATTTTATCCACCGGTACGTACCATTGGGTTTAACCCGAAGTTAGTGATGAATGATGGGTTACTGGTGCAATCTTATATGCAGACCTATAATACTGATTTCCCGGATGCCAGCCGGAAAATCGAGAATGTGGTAAATGCATTGAAAGAAAAACTGTATCAAGAAGGCAGTGTATCCTTGGGACAGGTGGGAAGTTTGTATTACAACATGAATGGTGTTTATGAATTCGAGCCGGCAGAAAATGGATTTTTCACTCCTTCCCTTTATGGATTGGAAACTTTTACATTTCAAAAACTGGCTTTCAGCACTTCATTAAATGTAAAAAAGGAAAGAGAAGAACGGTTGCCCCGACTATCTGCCAACAAGACAAACCCCACATCTTGGCATTGGACACGTAGCATAGCGGTCGTCGCAGCTACGATCTTGTTGTTTTTCTTGTGTTCTGTTCCTGTAAAGAATACCTACATTGACGAGGCGAATTATGCATCATTGGGCTCGGAAGGTCTGTTTGCTGCAATCCGGAATCAATCTGCAGCATCAAGTGTCATCTCTCCTATTCGGCAAAAAACTTCTGAACAAAATTCAAATCAACAGAAAAACGAAAAGAAACAATTAAAAAATAATGTCAATACCTTAAAGCCGGTTACCATAAAGACCGAAAAGGTAGAAGCACGTATTGAGAAAAAAGTTTCAGCGAAAAAAAATGACCGGACCGTAAAAGAGAAAGCTCAGCAGACTACCCCAAAAACAATTTCCACCAAAAAACATGGGGGCAACAACCACATTATCGTGGCAAGCCTTACCAATGCAGCTGATGCAGAGAAAGTGGTTAACGGTTTGAAACAAAAAGGATATGCAGATGCCCAGGTGATTGTGTCGCAAAACCATTATCGTGTTTCATTAGTTAACTATGCAAATAAGGCCGATGCCTATCAGAAAATAAAAGAGTTGAAGAAACAACCAGACTTTGCTTCAGCATGGATATTCATTTCCAAATAAAGCCCTAAAGAATATGAAAAGAGTAAGATGTCCTAAGTGTGACAATTATATACAATTTGATGAGACCAAATACAGCGAAGGGCAGTCGTTGGTATTTGTGTGCGATCAATGCAAGAAACAGTTTGCCATCCGTATCGGAAAAACCAAGTTAAATGCAGGAACACGCCGGGAAGAAGTCATTGACGAAAGAGAAGGATTGAAAGATTGGGGAAACGTTGTAGCAATTGAAAATGTATTTGGCTACAAACAAGTAATCCCGTTACACGAAGGTGACAATCTCATCGGACGCCGGTCGAAAGGTACAGAAGTAGATATTCCCATTGAAACCAATGACCCAAGCATGGACCGTCGGCATTGTATTCTAAATGTGAAGCGAGACAAGCAAGGACAAATAGTGTATACCTTACGCGACAATAACAGCATTACCGGCACTTTTGTCATGAATGACTTGTTAGGCCCCAAGGATCGTGTCCGGTTGGAAGACGGAGCCATTTTTACCTTAGGAGCTACTTCCTTGATTTTACGAGCAGCTGAGAACAAAGAATGATATGAATGTCCGCCATTCCCCCTTGAAAACGAAAATAGACTTCATTTCGCACATCATTATTCCGGATATTTGCGGACATTCCCCACACTTTTTACCTTAACCAGATAATATCTCCCACGTTTGGAGCAGGAGCATCTTCTTTCATCCCGTTCAATTGGTAAAGATTCTTCAATTTGATGCCGAACATCTGCGAGATTGTGTACATCGAGTCTCCTTGCTTCACGGCATAAGAGATGTGATCCTGGGTGGCTTTCTTGCGTTTTTCTTCCAGATAGACAATTTCGCCTCCACGGAACGTGTAGTCCTTGGGCAACTCGTTGTACTTGCGTACATTCTTCTTTTTCAGATCAAATTCTTTGGCTATGCTCTTGAACGTATCGCCCGGACGGGCTATCACGTAAAGCAATTCATTCGCCAGATAAGGCTGGTGCGGGTTAGGAAACTCTTCTGCCCATTTCAATCCCCCTTTGCGGTCGTACTTGTCAAGGTCGTAGGTCTCGATGATGTTTATCAGGCGATTGGCATAATTGGGGTCAGTAGCATAACCCGCTTTTTTCAACCCCTTTGCCCACCCTTTGTAATCGGTTATCTTGAGTCGGAAAAGAAAAGCATAACGGGCACCCGAACGCAAAAACTTGGAATGGTCACGATACGAATCCTTTACGTGTTTGTAAGCACGGAAACATTCATTAGGTGCATCGTCGGTATAACGCACCGAACGTCCGTCCCATGAGCCACCGCACTTGATACCGAAATGGTTATTCGACTTCCGGGCAAGCTGACTCCTGCCCGCCCCCGACTCCAGCAGACCCTGCGCCAGCGTAATGCTTGCCGGGATACGATAATGCTTCATTTCGTCCACCGCTATGCTTCGGTATTTCTTGATATATTCCTCGTATGCCTTGTTCCGTTGTGCCGAAGCCGTGCTTGCAGCAAGCAACAAGACCACCATAACCAACCAATACGTTAAGTTTTTCATTTCCTTTTTATGTTTATCCAAAGGCAAAGATAAGTGTTCGCACGAATAAAAGCAACACAAGATAGGAAATCTCCTTTTTTTTCTGTTTATTTGTACAAAAATACAAAGCTTATGAGAAATTTCCGTATCGAAATCCCCGTATGCGCCTGCTCGTACGATGAGCTAAGCGAAGCAGACCGCCAACTGATAGATGCTGCCAAAGAAGCTACCTCCCAAAGCTATGCTCCCTATTCGCATTTTGCCGTAGGGGCCGCAGCATTACTCGAAGACGGCACAGTCGTCACTGGTTCCAACCAAGAAAATGCTGCTTATCCCTCGGGTACTTGTGCCGAACGCACTACCCTGTTCTATGCCAACTCGCACTATCCCGATCAAGGGGTAAAGGCACTTGCCATAGCTGCCCGAAATACTCAAGGATTCCTCGACTCGCCCATTCCTCCCTGTGGGGCATGCCGACAGGTATTGCTCGAAACCGAACGACGCTACAGCCTCCCGATACGCATTTTGCTGTATGGTGTACGCGAGACTTATTGCCTGCAAGGCGTCAAAAGCCTGCTCCCTCTCTCTTTTGGCGCAGAATTTCTGTAAGCCCGGTCATATTTCCTTTTTAATGAATAATGCGAATCAGGAGTTAAACGTAGTTATGTTTCACAGGAGTTATCACTTCGTTCAGAAGTTATACTTCACGCGGTATTTATTTTGTGCATTTTGTATATGCCACGTAGTAGAGACGATGTGCACATCGTCTCTACAGAAGCGGCGCAAAAAGGTATTGGCATCTAACTCCCAGCCCGCCCTGCGGGCGATAACTGCCTATAACTCCCTTTTAACTCCTGATTGGCATGAATATCCGCATTTTGTCTCTACATGGGATGTTTGCGGATATTCAATCCCCAGATTTCTTCGTTCATGATAAGTCCACCATAGTATTATATATCATGCGAATTACATACAAGCAGACACAAGCGTAATCCGGGTTGCAAAATCCGTAATATGTATAAAAAAGATACATTTTTCTGTTTTATCTTTGCACATCGACAACAACAACCATTCAAACGAAACAAAGATGAAACAGAAACTGATTTTACCCATCTTGGCTTACAGCCTGCTTCCGACGGCTCTTAATGCCACAGAACTTACAGACTCATTGAAGATGCGGCACAACTATATACTGGAAGAAACGGTAGTGACCGGCACACGCAACGCGACGGATATCCGCCACCTTCCCATGACCATTTCGATAGTAAACCGCGCCCAATTGGAAAACCGTTACCAGCCTTCCGTGCTTCCGGCACTGACCGAGCAAGTTCCGGGGCTTTTCGTTACCAGCCGGGGCGTAATGGGATATGGCGTATCTACCGGTGCAGCCGGAGGCATCAGCCTGCGCGGCATGTCGGGAAGCGCACAGATGCTGGTGCTCATCGACGGGCATCCGCAATACATGGGACTTTTCGGGCATCCTATTTCCGATGCCTACCAGACCATGCTTGCCGAGCGGGTGGAAGTGTTGCGCGGACCGGCATCGGTGCTTTACGGTTCCAATGCCATGGGGGGAGTCATCAACATCGTCACACGGAAAATGCAGGAAGACGGCGTGAAGACGGACATCAATTTAGGAGGCGGCTCGTATGGGACAGCACAGGCAGAAGCGACCAACCGCGTGAAGAAAGGACGGTTCAGCAGCACCGTATCGGCATCGTATATCCGCACCGACGGACACCGCCCCGACATGGCGTTCGAGCAATATGGAGGCTATGCCAAATTAGCATACGACTTTAACCCTAACTGGAAGCTATGGGGAGATGTCAACGTGACCCACTTCAACGCTTCCAATCCCGGAGAGGTTTCCGACCGGCTTTTCGACAACGACTCGCGGATTACAAGAGGAATGGCTTCGGCTATGCTGGAGAACCGGTACGAACGGACTTCGGGCGCACTGAGCTTCTTCTACAACTGGGGAAGACACAAGATAAACGACGGATACCATGCCGGCGAAGAGCCGCAAACCTCCCTCTTCCACTCGAAAGACCTGATGATGGGCGTGTCGTGGTATCAGAGCGCCGAGCTTTATACGGGCAACCGCCTGACCTTGGGCTTCGACTACCAACACTTCGGCGGAGAATCGTGGAACGAAGCCATAGCCGACGGAGCACGCACACCGGGCGTAGACAAGAAGCAAGACGAGTTTGCCGGTTACGTCGATTTCCGTCAGGACATCGGAACATGGCTCTCGCTCAACGTAGGATTACGTGTCGACCACCACTCACACGTAGGCACCGAACTGGTTCCACAAGGCGGGCTTGCCTTCCACCTGCCCAAGAACGCCGAACTGAAAGCCATGGTGAGCAAAGGTTTCCGCAACCCTACCATCCGCGAAATGTATATGTTCCCGCCACAGAATCCCGACCTGAAGCCGGAACGGATGATGAACTACGAGCTTTCGTACACCCAGCACCTTTTAGACGGTGCCCTGAGCTACGGCGTAAACCTCTATTACATCAACGGAGACAACCTGATTATGACGACTCCTGTAGACGGTCGCCCCCACAACGTCAACTCGGGCGAAATCGAGAACTGGGGAGCGGAAGGGAACATTACCTACCGCATCAACCGTCAATGGAACGTAAACGCCAACTACAGCTGGGTGCACATGGAACATCCGGTCATCTCGGCTCCGGAGCACAAGCTGTATGCCGGCGCCGACTTCCGGCAAGGAAGCTGGGGCGTGTCGACCGGCATCCAGTACATCAAAGGGCTATATACCTCCGTCAGCCCTGCCAGTACCGAGGACTTCGTGCTTTGGAACCTGCGTGCCAGCTACCGCCTGTGCCCGTATGCCTCGCTCTTTGTGCGCGGCGAGAACCTCTTGGCACAACGCTACGAAATCATGGCTGGCTATCCCATGCCGAAAGCCACATTCTTGGGAGGAATCCATATCCATTTCTAATCCCATATAAATGTCCGGATTATGCCAGATATATCACTTTCCAAACGAATATATACTTCGAAAGCAGTTTCAGTATATATGAAACTGCCTTCGAAGATAACTGCATCGGCAAAGGCAGTATATATTCGTTTTCGAATACCATTACATGGGTCAATTACAGGCATTATATGACGAAAGAATTCTATTTACCCTAAAATAAAACAAAACATGAAAAAGACATTTCAAACTTTAATCTGCGCGGCATTCACACTGGCAAGCACCGTCGGATGCGGACATGCGCAATCCTCGGAAAACAAGGCTGCCGAGAGCAGCGAGAACCTTCCGAAAGTGTATTTCTACAAAGAAATCAATTCAGAGAACTTGGTCAAAATCTACGAAGCCTTAGGGCGTGAAGCCAAGGGGAAAGTGGCGGTAAAGCTCAGCACCGGCGAACCGGGCGGACACAACTTCCTTCAGCCCGCATTGATAAAAGACCTGGTGCAGAAAGTGAACGGCACTATCGTAGAATGTAATACCGCCTACGGAGGCAAGCGCGGAGATACCCAGAGCCACCTGCAAGCGGCTAAAGACCACGGCTTCACCGCCATCGCCCCAGTGGACATCATGGATGCCGAAGGCGAAACGGAATTGCCGGTTACAGGCGGCAAGCACCTGAAATCGGATATCGTAGGGAAAAATTTCCTGAACTATGACTTTACCGTTGTACTCTCCCACTTCAAAGGACATGCCATGGGAGGATTCGGGGGTGCCATCAAGAACATCTCCATCGGCATCGCCTCGTCGAACGGGAAACGGAACATCCACTCCGCAGGTGCCAGCACGACCAGCTGGGGCAATCCGGAACAAGATGACTTTCTGGAATCCATGGCAGAAGCCGCCAAGGCGGTTATCGACCATTGCGGAGAAAACATTCTCTACATCAGCGTGGCCAACAACCTCTCGGTGGATTGCGATTGCGACTCCTCTCCTGCCGATCCTCAAATGGGCGACATCGGCATCCTTGCCTCGCTCGACCCCGTCGCATTGGACAAAGCTTGCACCGACCTGGTCCGCTCTTCGAAAGACCACGGGAAAATCCACCTGATAGAACGCATCGACTCGCGCCACGGCATGCACACCCTCGACTATGCCGAACAATTAGGCATCGGAAGCCAGAAATATGAATTGGTAGAGCTGGACTAATCCGATACTTTCCAGAATAGCATAAACTCATTGGCCGGTGAAGATAGCTGTATAGGAACGCGGCTATCTCATCGGCTCAAGCTACACTTCTCCTCAAAGCCTGGAAAACATTCCACAAAAGGATGTTTTACGTTATATGAATTCCGCATTTATTTTACGTTAATCTCCGTTAATCTCCGTTTCTGTCTTTCTCCTACTGGCAGATTATCTGTATCTTTGAACTGATAAATAAAAAAGGAGTGATTATGATGAAGCGAAGTTGGTTTGTTTTTATAACGGTTATCTGCTTATCTGCCACGGCAAAAGCGCAAACCGAACAACAACCTGACATACAGGCTAAGCAGGACGTACGTGCCCTACCCGACTCATTGCAAGCCGACACGTTAAGCGTAGCTTTGCAATCGCCCGTGAGCTTTTCTTCGCCGTTCCGCCCTTTCAGCATGTATGGCATCACGCCTTTCGACTACAATTACGCCACATGGGAGCTGCATAAAGGATTCAATGCTTCCATCGGACTGAATGTCACATTCAGCCCCAGCCGGTATGCCCCATCGGGAGTAGGCTTCGGACAAGATTTTGCCTTTATGTATGCCGTACCGGTCACCGACCGGTTGAGCGTAGCAGGCGGACTGTATGCTACTAATATGGACTGGGGATTCCTACGCTATCGCAACGTAGGTATAGCCGGAGTAGCTGCCTACCGGCTCACCGACAAAATCAGCATCTATGCATACGGCAACAAATCGTTCATGCCCAACCGTATGCCTTACTGGTATCCCCTACCCAACTATACGCCCGACCGCATTGGTGGAATGATTAACTTCAAACTGGGCGAAAGCAGTTCGTTCAGTATCGGCATCGAAGGCCGGAAAAATGATTACCCGTGGTGGTATTAAACCAGGAACTAATTTGCTATATAAAGATGAATTACCAAGAAACTCTTACCTATTTATATAATAGTGCCCCTTTGTTTCAGCAAGTAGGCAAAGACGCATACAAGGAAGGACTTGAAAACACATACGCATTAGACGAATATTTCGGCCATCCGCACCAGCAATTCCGCACCATCCATGTAGCGGGAACAAACGGAAAAGGGTCTTGTTCGCACACATTGGCAGCCATCCTGCAATCGGCAGGTTACCGGGTAGGGCTTTACACTTCGCCCCACTTAACGGATTTCCGCGAACGAATCCGGATAAACGGCGTGCCCGTACCAGAAGAATTCGTCATCGGTTTCGTGGAAAAACACCGTCATTTCTTCGAACCTCTGCATCCGTCGTTTTTCGAGTTGACCACCGCCATGGCTTTTCATTATTTCGCCCGGCAAGCGGTAGACGTAGCGGTCATCGAAGTCGGGTTAGGCGGACGGCTGGATTGCACCAACATCATCCATCCGGATGTATGCGTCATCACCAACATCAGCTTCGACCATATACAATTCCTAGGAAACACCCTTGCACAGATAGCAGGCGAGAAAGCAGGCATTATCAAACCCCATACACCGGTAGTGATTGGCGAGACTACTCCCGAGACCAAGCCTGTTTTTCTGGACAAAGCTTTATCGGTAGATGCCCCCATCATATTTGCCGAAGAAGAACATCTGTTATACAATGCTAGCCACGAAGCAAACGGGAACTACCTTTACCAGACAGCAGATTATACTGACCTGAAAGGTGAACTAGGCGGTTTATGCCAGGAAAAAAACACCAATACCCTGCTTTCAGCACTCCGCCAACTAAAACAAACCGGCTATCGCTTCAGCGAAACAGATGTACGGAACGGCTTTGCACACGTATGCGAGCTGACCGGACTGCAAGGACGCTGGCAACGTTTGGCAAACCACCCTACAGTAATATGCGATACCGGACATAACGTAGGAGGCATCCGGTACATTGCCGAACAACTCTCGCGCCAACACTATGACCGGCTCCGTATCGTCATCGGCATGGTAAACGATAAAGACATCCGTGGCGTACTAGCCTTATTGCCAACCGATGCATCCTATTATTTTACCCAAGCGAGCGTAAAACGTGCCCTTCCTGCCGAAGAGGTACAAAAACAAGCGTCAGCCTTCGGACTGAAAGGCAATGCTTATCCCAACGTTAAAATTGCTTTAAAGGAAGCGTTAGCACAATCCGGCCCCCAAGACCTCATTTTTATAGGGGGAAGTAGCTTTATTGTTGCCGATTTATTGGCAACATGTTATACTTCGTGAAATATTTAACTAAATTGCTTGTGTATCTTGAATAAAATCTTTTTATTTGCATACATTTATCGTTGTAATATCAAAAAGAAAGGACATTCAAGCACATGATTAACACATTTTATTATGAAAATAACCTTTGCGGAGTAAAGCGAAGCGATTTTCAACGTACAATCGATGGTAAAGAAGTTGATTTATTCATTCTGAAGAATGACAAAGGTGCCGAAATGGCAGTAACCAACTACGGAGGAGCTTTAGTGGCTATTATGGTTCCGGACAAGAACGGCAAGCTTGCCAACGTGATTCAAGGACACGACACACTGGACGGAGTTATCCATAGCCCCGAATCGTTCTTAAGTACACTTATCGGACGGTATGGCAACCGAATCGCCAAAGGTAAATTCCAACTGGGAGGAGAAGAATACCAACTGGCAATAAACAATGGTCCCAACTCGCTTCACGGAGGTCCCACAGGTTTTCATTCACGCGTATGGGATGCCGAGCAGACCAGCAAACAAAGCCTTACTTTAAGTTATCTGTCAAAAGACGGTGAAGAAGGCTTCCCCGGCAACTTGAAAGTTCAAGTCATTTACACGTTTACCAACGAAAACGAATTTATCCTTACCTACACAGCTACGACCGACCGTACGACATTAGTTAATCTTACCCATCATGCATTTTTCAGTTTGTCGGGTCTGGAGAAACCAACCCCCAGTGTAGAAAACAATATTCTTACCCTTAATGCCGATTTCTACGTACCCATAGATGAATATTCTATCCCTACGGGAGAAATTTTAAAGGTTGCTGATACTCCAATGGATTTTCGTATGCCTCATAGTGTAGGCAGCCGTATCAATGAACCGTTCCAACAATTGATATACGGCAAGGGATACGACCATACGTATATTGTCAATAAAAAGGAAGTGGGTGAATTGGCATTTGCAGCCAAATGCGTAGAACCTCAAAGCGGACGTTCGCTTGAAGTATATACGACAGAACCGGGCGTGCAAGTATATACGGCAAACTGGCAAAGCGGCTTTGCAGGCTGGCATGGCGCAACCTTCCCCGAACGCAGTGCCATCTGTTTCGAAGCACAACACTTCCCCGACACACCTAATAAGCCACATTTCCCGTCAGCAGTATTGAATCCGGGTGAAACCTATCATCAGGTTACGGTGTATAAATTCGGAGTAGAAGCTTGATAAGCCATCAATTAAGAAAATTCTTAGATTTATCTTGAAAACTAATGTATTACTAACCTTTTTTAATATTAAACCATGAATCAACAAAAACAGAACGGAAATCTCATCGCAATCATCACGATGTTTTTCTTATTTGCGATGATCTCTTTCGTTACCAATCTTGCCGCTCCTTTCGGCACCATTTGGAAGAATCAATATGCGGGAGCTAACACTTTGGGCATGATGGGAAACATGATGAACTTCCTTGCTTACCTGTTTATGGGAATCCCGGCGGGAAACATGCTGGTAAAGATAGGTTATAAAAAAACCGCCCTGATAGCAATGGCAGTAGGTTTCTTAGGCTTGTTCACCCAATATCTTTCCAGCCTGGTGGGTGCCGATGTAGATGTATTCAACATGGGTGCATACGCCATCAAGCTGAACTTTATCATCTACCTGCTGGGCGCGTTTATCTGCGGTTTTTGCGTATGTATGCTCAATACCGTCGTCAACCCGATGCTGAATCTGTTGGGCGGAGGCGGAAACAAAGGAAACCAGCTCATTCAAGCCGGTGGTGCCCTAAACTCTCTGTCGGGAACCTTGACTCCGCTATTTGTAGGGGTATTAATCGGAACCGTCACGCCTGAAACAGCCATGTCGGATGTCACCCCGCTGCTTTTCATCGCAATGGGTGTGTTTGTCCTTTCCTTCATCGCCATTTCGTTTGTAGCTATTCCTGAACCCCACTTACACAAAGGAAACGTAAAAGAAGAGAAATTCAGCCACAGCCCCTGGAGTTTCCGCCACACCGTATTAGGCGTATTCGGCATCTTCGTATATGTAGGTATCGAAATCGGTATTCCAGGCACCTTGAATTTCTACCTTGCAGACTCTTCGGCCAAAGGTGCAGGCATCTTGTTCAATGGTGCAGCTATCGGTGGAGCCATCGCAGCCATTTACTGGTTACTGATGTTGGTAGGTCGTCTTACGAGTACAATCATCAGCGGCAAGGTATCTACACGTACCCAATTGATTACGGTATCCAGTGTAGCTATCCTGTTTATTCTGTGTGCCATATTCATCCCGAAGACTGTAGGTATCAACGTACCGAAAGTCGTTTACGACCCTATTGCCAAAACTTCTGAAATCTTGACCGAAGCAGGCGTATCAGAAAACGAAATCAGCCTGATTCTTGCCGACACATCTTCAGAAAACCTTCAAAAGTATGAATCAACGCTGTCGGCCGCTAATTTGACACAAGCTGACATCGAAGGTTCACTGGCTACTCCGAAAGTCCCGATGAGTGCCTTATTCCTCGTACTTTGTGGATTATGCACTTCCATCATGTGGGGAGGAATCTTCAACCTTGCCGTAGAAGGGTTGGGCAAATACACTGCGCAAGCATCGGGTATCTTCATGATGATGGTTGTAGGTGGAGGTATCTTCCCACTCCTTCAGCAGGTTATTTCAGATTCAGTCGGCTATATGGCAAGCTACTGGTTGATTATCGCCATGCTGGCATACCTGTTATTCTACGGACTGATAGGCTGCAAGAACGTAAACAAAGACATACCCGTTGACTGATTTTAATTACAGCATATTTTATTAACCCTTTAATTTTTATATTACCATGGATATAGATTTTGTAAGAAGTCGTTTCATCAAACATTTCGATGGAACAACAGGAGCTATTTATACTTCTCCGGGACGTATCAATCTGATAGGCGAACATACAGACTACAATGGCGGATATGTATTCCCCGGCGCAGTAGACAAAGGCATCACAGCCGAAATCAAGCCTAATGGTACGGATAAAGTACACGCTTATTCCATCGACCTGAAAGATTATGTAGAATTCGGATTGAATGAAGAAGATGCCCCGAAAGCCAGCTGGGCACGTTATATTTTCGGAGTATGTCGCGAAATGATCAAACGCGGAGTAGATGTAAAAGGTTTCAATACCGCTTTTGCAGGCGATGTACCTTTAGGTGCTGGCATGTCTTCTTCGGCTGCACTCGAATCAACTTTTGCCTTTGCCTTGAACGAAATATTTGGCGACAATAAGATAGACAAGTTCGAATTGGCAAAAGTAGGACAGGCTACCGAACATAACTATTGCGGTGTAAACTGCGGTATCATGGACCAGTTTGCTTCTGTATTCGGAAAAGAAGGTCATCTGATGCGTCTAGACTGCCGCTCATTGGAATATAAATATTATCCGTTCCGTCCGGAAGGCTATCGCCTGGTATTGGTAGACTCAGTTGTAAAACACGAACTGGCATCATCTGCATATAACAAACGTCGTCAAAGTTGCGAGAATGTTGTAGCTGCCATCAAGAAGAACCATCCTGAAATAGAATTCCTACGTGACTGCAACATGGATATGCTGAACGAAGTGAAAGAAACAGTCAGCCAGGAAGACTATATGCGTGCTGAATATGTTATTGAAGAAATCCAACGTGTACTTGACGTATGTGATGCGTTGGAACGCAACGACTACGAAACAGTAGGCCAAAAAATGTATGAAACCCATCACGGCATGAGCAAATTATATGAAGTAAGCTGTGAAGAACTGGATTTCCTCAACGACATTGCTTTCGATTGCGGTGTAACCGGTTCGCGTGTCATGGGTGGAGGCTTCGGAGGCTGCACCATCAATCTTGTAAAGAACGAGTTATACGAAACATTCATCACAACAGCGAAAGAACGCTTCAAAAAGAAATTCGGACGTTCGCCCAAAGTATATGATGTAGTGATTAGTGACGGTTCGCACAGAGTTTGCTAATCTTTATTATGAGAGGGTGCGTCAAAACGAAATGACTAATCAAATATATTGATACCTAAAAAGGTCGTATCAAATCTTCATTTAGAAAGAATGATACGACCTTTTTTATCCTTTAGAATGCTCACAATCTTAGAAACCGAATTTCACAAAAAATATTTTTAACTTGATGTTTCGTGTGATTGGGGCGATTTTTTAATTCCTTTTTGCTTCTGTTCTTTGCCAAATGACCTGCAATCTCCCTCATCCCAGCCAGCACATGATAAGAAGCTGTTTTGAATTTCTCCAAAAAGTTTTTCTTGGCTTGATGTATCCGTTTCCGTGTGTGCTTTGGGCGATTTTTTGGTCCTTTTCGCTCCTGTTCTTCGTCAGATAGCCCGCTATCTTCCTCATCACAGAAGCGAAAATGCCTCAAAAACTCATCCCAAATCATCGCACGATAAATTCAAAACAGCTTCTAAATTCAAAAACAGTTTTTAAAATTGAAAGTTCATATTTCAAAAATTGAATTTTGCCCCCTATTCTTTACTTCTCTTATAAGGCGCAAGTACCACTTCCTGCATAGTCCGTGCTGATTTCGCCTTGATATTCAGGATGCCTTTGCAACCATCGTACAGCATAAGAACATGTAGCAACGGGCTTTAAACCCTTATTCCGAGCATAATCGTATGCAGTTTTCACCAACATTGAGGCAATGCCTCTTCCACCAATCGCTTCCGGTACAAGTGTATGGCGAATATCCAAATGATCTTTACCCAATACATAAGCCATATCTGCCTTATAGCCATCAACTTCTACCCAAAACTTTCTCTGCGCTTCATCATGATGTACTTCCATAATCTTATATTTTTTAAAAGGTTACGTTTGCAAGATATAAAAAAAATTGGATATTTCCGTGCACGCTCACAAAAAAATAAGAATAATCAGCCCTGCTTTACAACATACTTTTACCTACCAGCTAAAAATGTAAAAAATAGAATATAAAAACACGAAAAACACCGAGAGAAAACGTCAATTATCCATTGAAAAAACGGTGTTTTTCGTGTCTTTGTACTCCAAACATACTTTCTTACTGCATGGCTTTTGCCAAGTTTTCCACTAACTGCGGGTCGGACAAATCAGCTTTACCAAACAATACATAAGAAAAATTGTCTGCCAATACTTCTTCCGGATCAATGGCATACGCTGTATTCTTACCTATCCGTTCTTGAAAGTCAGAAACTTGCTCAGGAGCATAAATCGTAGTTATTCCGTTTTGCTGGTAAGGTATAAATTGTTCATTCAAAGGTACAAGCCCTATTTGTATATATTGATTTAAAGAACCCTCTGTATAAGCCCTATCGGTATAAATCACCATGGCACAATTCATTGACTTACCATCTATTGTAAATGGTGCATAACTGTCATGACAACTTACATCCGGATTGGAAATAAGTTTTTGCATCAAATCGGCAGGGAAAACAATCGGACGGTCAAGTACATTAAATCCAATTACAGAATAAACCTTTTTCTTGAATGCAACATCTGCCCTTGTCAAAAGATGGAAAAGTTCATGTGCTATAAGACGTGCCAAATCATTATCTGACGCTTTTTCCAAAACCTGTTCACCGATAGCTATCCAATTCTCACGAGTATAAGCAGCCGCTCCTCCTTCTTCTGCCATAGAAGTTTTCAACAAAATCACTTCGGAAGGAAAAGGAAGTTTCAACTTCTGTTTTTTGATAGCCGCCTCTACTGCCATAAATGCTTTATTCAATTTTGACCGGTCTGCATCGCCCCATTCGCGAGTCGACTCCATAGCCAATGTCAATAATTGTGACTTCCTTCCGTTTAGGGACTGAAGGCGCGCATTGATATCGAACTGGTTCCAGCTGTTAGTATATTGGTCTATGTCGGTAATAAGCATCTGTGCTTCTGCCCGCGTAGCAAAACGATAAGGTATATCGGCCGAAACTTTCTGAGCCTTGCCGGCAACAGCCAACAGCAAAGCACCGACAGTAAAAAGCAGATGTGTCAATTTCATATTCATAATTAGATAGATTAAAAAAGGGAAACCGTCCTCCCTGCCCGAAGATGACGGTCCACCTTCTATATTGGTATTACATTTTATTCTATTGAATATCCGCAATCAATCTTCATCTAACTTTTATCTCTCAAAATAAGACTGGCGGACATTTTCATATTATTCTTTATCCTTCAAAGCTGAAAAGATAAGCTCTTCCAATTCATCAGCCAGTTCGGGATTATCCTGAATACACTGCTTGGCAGCATCACGTCCTTGCCCCAACTTAGTATCGTTATAGCTATACCATGAACCACTTTTCTTGATAATGCCCAATTCTGACCCCAAATCGATAATCTCTCCACTGTGCGAGATACCTTCACCGAACATGATGTCAAACTCTGCCTTGCGGAAAGGAGGAGCGACCTTGTTCTTCACCACTTTCACACGCACCTGGTTTCCGATTACATCTTCCCCGTCTTTCAATTGGGAGATACGGCGGATATCCAAACGTACGGAAGCATAAAACTTCAAGGCATTTCCTCCGGTAGTAGTTTCGGGATTGCCAAACATTACGCCTATCTTCTCGCGCAACTGGTTGATGAAAATACACGTGGTATTGGTCTTGCTGATAGCCGAAGTCAGCTTGCGCAAAGCCTGCGACATCAAGCGTGCCTGCAGTCCGACTTTATTGTCGCCCATATCACCTTCAATCTCTGCCTTCGGAGTAAGGGCAGCCACCGAGTCGATAACAATAATATCGATAGCCGATGAGCGAATCAACTGTTCGGCGATTTCCAATGCCTGTTCGCCGTTATCCGGTTGGGAAATCCACAGATTGTCAATGTCTACTCCCAACTTTGCCGCATAGAAACGGTCGAACGCATGTTCAGCATCAATAAATGCCGCAATACCTCCATTCTTTTGTGCTTCCGCAATGGCATGGATGGCAAGTGTCGTTTTTCCCGAAGATTCTGGTCCGTAGATTTCAATAATACGTCCTTTGGGATAACCTCCTACCCCCAATGCCGCATTCAAGGCGATAGAGCCGGTAGGAATGACTTCCACTTCTTCCACATGGTCATCACCCATTTTCATTATCGACCCTTTACCAAAATTTTTTTCTATCTTATCCATTGCAGCCTGCAATGCCTTTAACTTCTCGCTGTTATTCGGTTTCGAAGAAGCACTTTCTACCCCTCCTTCAAATGCCAATTCATCTTTTTTTGCCATACCTTATTCTTTTAGTTGACTAGGTATCAGATACTAGTTGACCAGGCTCTAAATACATAAGCAAAACTATTTAAAACCTAGTACCTAGTCAACTGGTACCTCGTACCTTCATGATTATTTTAATATCTGCGCCGCATGGTCTTTTGTCTTCACCTCTTTCGGAGAGATGACACGCTCTACGACACCTTCTTCGTTGATAATAAATGTCGTACGGAACGTGCCCATATACTTGCGGCCGCACATGCTCTTCTCACCCCATGCGCCAAATTCCTCGGTCAATTTATGTTCCGTATCAGCAATCAGCGTAAAGGGAAGCTGGTTTTTCTCAATAAACTTCTGGTGCGACTTCTGGTCGTTGATGCTTACACCTACCACTTCATAACCTGCCTTGCGCAGTTCATCGTAATTGTCACGCAGGTTGCATGCCTGAGCGGTGCAGCCCGAGGTCATGTCTTTCGGATAGAAATAAAGCACCACTTTACGCCCTTTGTAATCGCTCAAATGTATTTCTTTCCCGTTTTGGTCCACGCCCAATAAATCGGGAGCCTTGTCGCCTACAATCATTTCTTTAATTAATAATGAATAGTTAATAATGAATAGTGACATCCCCAATGAATAACTAACAACGAAGCAAATCCCGTTAATTAATTATTCATTGTTAATTATTCACTGAATTACAGTTCCAAATCGCCGTCGAATACCTCATGCCACGGCAAGCCGTTCTTGTTCAGTTCGTCCATAAACGGATCGGGGTCGAATTCTTCCACGTTCCATACACCCGGACGCTTCCACAAGCCTTTCACGAACATCATCGCGCCAATCATCGCCGGAACACCCGTCGTATAGCTTACGCCTTGCATGCCGGTTTCCTTGTAGGCTTCCTGATGCGAGCAGTTGTTATATACATAATAGGTACGCTCCTTACCGTCCTTGATACCCCGGATGCGGCATCCGATAGACGTTTCGCCTTCGTAATTCTCGCCCAGGTCTTGCGGATTAGGCAGCACTGCCTTCAAGAACTGGAGCGGCACGATTTCCATTCCGTTATAATTAATCGGCTCGATGCTTGCCATGCCGATATCCTGAATCACACGCAGGTGGGTCAGGTATTCCTGGCCGAAGGTCATCCAGAAGCGGGCACGCTTGATGGTCGGGAAATTCTTCACCAACGACTCCAGTTCCTCGTGATAAAGCAAATACGAGTCGCGCGGACCGATATTGGGATAAGTCAAATCCTTATGGATTTCCAGCGGCTTGGTGGTAATCCACTTCCCGTCCTCGTAATAACGTCCGTTCTGGGTAATCTCGCGGATGTTGATTTCGGGATTGAAGTTGGTGGCGAAAGCCTTATGATGGTTGCCCGCATTGCAGTCTACGATATCCAAGTACTGGATTTCGTCGAAATGATGCTTGGCTGCGTATGCCGTGTATATACCGCTTACCCCCGGATCGAAGCCGCAACCTAAGATAGCGGTCAACCCGGCATCCTCGAAACGTTTCTTATATGCCCATTGCCAGCTATATTCGAAGTGAGCCACGTCTTTCGGCTCATAATTTGCCGTGTCCAGATAATTCACGCCCGCTTTCAGGCAAGCTTCCATAATCGTCAGGTCCTGATATGGAAGAGCCACATTAATAACGATTTCGGGTTTAAACCCATTGAATAAAGCCACCAGTTCGTCTACATTGTCTGCATCTACCTTAGCGGTCTTGATGTTGGGATTGCCGATTGCTTTTACAATTGCATCGCACTTCGACTGGGTACGGCTGGCAATCATCACTTCCGTAAACACCTCGGGATGTTGAGCCACTTTGTGTGCAACCACGGTACCTACACCGCCTGCACCGATAATCAATACTTTACTCATTTCTTATTTTTCAGATTTAATGCCCGGTAAACGTTACCGTTCACCCTGCAAAGATATAAATTTTTCCGAAACTTCATGCAGTATTCCGAGTATATCCGTATTTTTGTAATAGCAAACTATCTAAAACAAGGACAAAATTTATGAAGAAAGTAGTTTTAAAAGCAGCTGTCCTGCTTTGTGCAGGCATAGGAATGAGTGCATGTAAAAGTAGCAAACAAGCCGTACAGCCTATTGACCTGACGGGAGAATGGAACATCGTAACGGTAAACGGCGATAAAATCAATGCTGCCAACACACCATTTATCGGACTGGACATGAAAGAAAAACGAGTATACGGGAATGCCGGATGCAACCGGATGACAGGAAGTTTCGAGATAGACTCATTACATCCGGGGAAGATACAGTTCGGACAAATAGGAACGACCCGTATGATGTGTCCGGATATGGAAACAGAAAGCAAAGTATTGCAAGCATTGGACAACGTAACGGGATACACCGAAACAGACCAGGGCTTAAGCCTGACCGATGCAGAAGGCAAAGCACTTATGACACTGGAGAAACGCCAGCTTCCCGCTTTTTCCATCAATGACCTAAACGGTGAATGGATTGTCAGTGCCATCGGCAATACACAACTTGGCAAAACCGAAAACACGCCGTTCCTAGCTTTCGATATCGAACAGAAACGGGTACACGGCAATGCCGGTTGTAATGTTATCAATGGAAGTTTCTCGCAAGAAGAAGGCAAAGATAACTCGTTGAAATTCTCACAAATGATTTCCACGATGATGGCTTGCCCTGATATGGAAACTGAACGTCAGATTCTGGAAGCACTGAGCAAAGTGAACAGCTTCTCTTCCAGCCAAGACCAAACCCTCGCCCTGCTGGACGAAAATGGTACCGAAATTCTGACGCTGACACGCAACACAGGTGAAAAGCTTTCGGGCAACTAATCACTTGACTGCAACACGGCTTGATGTTGATTGCATGGTGGATTGCACCTATATTCATCTAAAAAACTCAAATCGTAACCGCATCCACCTCAATCCGCATCAAGCTGCGTTTCTTTCACTTCATACGCTCGAAACGATAAATGAAAGAAACCATGGCATACCCTCTCAATTGTTCTTCATACCGTTCGCTGAAAGCCGTAGCACTGGCATAACGCGTAAAGCTTTTCCGCTGGCTCAGGATATCTGCCCAGTAAACTGACAATTCTCCTCGCCTCTCTTTCAAGAACTTCCACGAAATTTTCAAGTTCCACAAAAGTTCATTATCGCTTTTTCCATCCATACCGGTTCCACTACGGAATACATAACCGGCATCTGTACTTACCATGAAATGAAACGGCAAATTAACCGAACTTTCTATGCCGCACGTATAGTTCCGGGTATACGTATTACGGTTCTGTAACGAGTTCTTCGATTGGTAAAATGTCCATGTACCAGTCAAATCAATATTGCCCCACGACGGCAAGTAAGCCAACCGCACGTTACTGCTCAATGTAGTAGCCCCCGTCACACTCCGGCTATTCTGAGTCCCGTCTTCATTGATTAAACTCACGTTGCGGTCGTATCCTCCCGAAGCATTTATGTTCACATGAAATTGCTTGATGCACTTGTCGTAATACCCGTTTCCCATAATCCCCCAATTACCGTTAATATTAACCGGAAGAGTCTCGCGTCCTCCTGTCTCTCTATCATAATAGGTAGCACGCGTCACCGCGTTGAAAGTCTGATTCCACATAAGCGAAGCCATAAAACCTTTTTGGAAATTGTTGAATATCGCATGCATCGAATGCCGGTACGAAGGACGCAAGTGCGGATTGCTCCGGCGAATATACAAGGGCGAACTGTAATCGGTAGGTGCCATCATATCTTCCAACCGAGGCTGCGAAGTATTCCCGTTATAACTTAACACAAAAAAACGTCCGTCTTTCTGGTACGAAAAACTCAGTTGCGAACGCCATTCTACCGAACGTACCACTGTATCAGCATAATGTTCGCCCGTAGCCTGTTCAATAGAACGGCGTTGGGGAGTCATGTCCACACTTGCCACCATTCCCCAAACTTCATCCGTATAGTTGTAACGAAATGAAAGATTATGTCCAAGAGTACGACTATGACTTCTTGTACGCAGACTATCCACCTCATCCACTTCATATCCTTCCGGCAAAGCACCTAAGACAAAATGCCCGGTTTCCCGACGAGACAAATCATAAGTCATACCGTCTAAACGTTCATAATCATTCTCTAATCCGTACGAAAGCTGTATATGTGATTTCTTGGTAAAAGCATGTGTATAGCCCAAACGCACTTCATCATTCATCGAGCTTTGAGGCGTATGGCGGTACTGGTTCTGATAATAAAGCGAATCACCTCCCGACACATTCTGCAATTGGTAATAGTCTATAGAAGAAAGTGTATAAGCATGCTGGCGGTTCTTTTGATAAGTATGGTTGACATCAAGGCTTAAAAAATCTCCCTTCGTGCCGATTTTCTGCACCAGTTCCAGGCGCAAATCATAATTGAAACGTTTGCCTCGCCCCAAAGTTTGCTGACGGTTGTCGTTTATCCACATCTCCCTGCCTATCTCGTCAATATGGGCAAAAGGTGCTTTCGTATCAGCATCCAGAGGAGCATTGAAAGTAGCGGTACGGCTTTCGTTCCGGCTTTCATCATCGCCATAACCTCCCATGGCAGAAAAGATAAGAGTGGTCTGCTTGCTGATATCCCAGTTCATATCGAAACGTCCATTCGTATTCTGGTTCTTCCCCAACTGATCATTTTCCGACAAAAGATACTGATTACCACTACTCAAGTATTGTTCACTATATGTCCCTGATTGCCCTCCGTCACGGTTATACATGTAATTGACATTTCCCGACAGACTTAATCCTTCTTTCACATTCTTCGAAACATTCAGGTTGACCGAATTGGAAATGTTGTCTTCATCAGCGGTGGTAGAATTGCGGTTAGTCGAACGTGCGCTTACCATAAAATTATCCCCATTCTCTTTAAAACGCATCATCTTGCCATTCAGATCACGACGTTTGTGCGTGCCATAACCAGCTTCAATATTTGCCAGCAGGGTTCCATTAAACTCCCGTTTGGTTTGCAAGTCGAGCACATAATTTTTCTCATTCGATTTCATGCCGGTAATCTTTTCCTGTTCTGTCGGTTTGTCATACACTTTCAGCTGGCTGACAAATCTAACAGGCAGGTTTTCCAGAACCACATCTTTGTTTCCACGGAAAAAGTCTTTCCTGTTTACCGTAATCTGCCGAATAGGATAGCCGTTAAATTTCATTTCTCCGCTCTTCGGATCATACGACAACCCAGGGATGCGCCGTACCAAGGCTTCCAAATATGAACCTTCGGGAGTAGGAAATGCCGCTACATTGTAAATGGTAGTATCCCCCTTCTGTTCCATCGGTTTAAGTGGAGCTGTCACTACCACTTCCGAGAGACGTAAAGCTTCATCATGCATCCGCAACGTTCCCAACCGGATAGTATCTCCCACTTCATCAAGTACTTTCAGCAAAGGAACACATCCGGTAAATGAAGCCCTCAATAAATAGCCGATTTTACTTTTTCTCTTGAAGTCTAGACAAAAATGTCCACTGGTATCCGTAACCACACCTTTCACCAAGAGCGTATCCGGTAAACGAAAAACCGCCACGTTGGCATATGAAAGAGGTTCTTCATGATTCCCGTTTTCCAATACCAACCGTCCGGTCACTATCTGATGTTGAGCTTGTGCGGCTGTTATTCCCAAGAACCATCCGATTGCTATATATATAATAAGGTATAGATATTTCATGACTCTTTTGCTAACGAAAGGGCAAAAATAACGAAAAACCCGACACTTCCGCATTAATAAAGTCTAAATCGAACAGTAACAACCTGCCAATACTGCATTGATATCCGGTTCGAAAAAGCCACAATCTGCACTTCTATCCGACACACTGTCTAAGCATATCTACTTAGCTTGTCAGTTTCGACAGACATTTTGTCAGTCCACACAAAACAAGACAAAGGACTTTTACGCTTGGCACAGCATTTGTTTACTAATAAGCGTAACGCTTCGGTGTTACAAAATCAACTTAATTAGCAAACAAATAAAAAAAATACAATTATGGGAAAGATTATTGGTATTGACTTAGGAACTACAAACTCATGTGTAGCAGTATTCGAAGGTAACGAACCGGTTGTGATTGCCAACAGCGAAGGCAAACGCACCACTCCTTCAGTCGTAGCATTCGTAGACGGCGGCGAACGTAAAGTGGGCGACCCCGCTAAGCGTCAGGCTATCACGAACCCGAAACGTACAGTATATTCTATCAAACGTTTCATGGGTGAAACATACGACCAAGTTCAGAAAGAAATCTCTCGTGTTCCTTATCAAGTAGCAAGAGGAGAAAATAATACACCGCGTGTAGACATTGACGGACGTCTGTACACTCCGCAAGAAATTTCAGCCATGATTCTTCAGAAGATGAAGAAAACCGCTGAAGATTATTTGGGTCAGGAAGTAACCGAAGCCGTTATTACCGTTCCGGCATACTTCTCAGACTCACAACGTCAGGCTACGAAAGAAGCCGGACAGATTGCAGGACTGGACGTGAAACGTATTGTCAACGAACCGACAGCAGCCGCTTTGGCATACGGTGTCGACAAAGCCAACAAGGACATGAAAGTAGCTGTGTTCGACCTCGGTGGCGGTACATTCGATATTTCAATACTGGAATTCGGTGGCGGCGTATTCGAAGTATTGGCAACCAATGGTGATACACACCTGGGTGGTGACGACTTCGACCAAGCTATCATCAACTGGCTGGTTCAAGAATTCAAGAACGATGAAGGTGCCGACCTGACTACTGACCCGATGGCTATGCAACGTCTGAAAGAGGCAGCTGAAAAAGCAAAGATTGAATTGTCTTCTTCTTCATCTACCGAAATCAACTTGCCGTACATCATGCCGGTAGCCGGTGTGCCCAAGCACTTGGTTAAGACATTGACTCGTGCTAAATTCGAACAATTGACCCACGATTTAATCCAGGCTTGTCTGGAGCCGTGCAAGAAAGCCATGAGCGATGCAGGCTTGAGCAACTCGGATATCGACGAAGTCATCCTTGTAGGTGGTTCTTCACGTATCCCGGCAGTTCAGCAACTGGTTCAAGACTTCTTCGGTAAAGTTCCTTCAAAAGGTGTAAACCCGGATGAAGTAGTAGCCGTAGGTGCAGCTATTCAGGGTGCCGTATTGAACAAAGAAGCTGGTGTAGGCAACATCGTATTGCTGGATGTCACTCCGTTGACCTTGGGTATCGAAACCATGGGTGGTGTCATGACCAAACTGATTGACGCCAACACGACTATCCCGTGCAAGAAGAGCGAAGTATTCTCTACGGCAGCCGATAACCAGACCGAAGTGACTATCCACGTATTGCAAGGCGAACGTCCGATGGCAGCACAGAACAAGTCAATCGGTCAGTTCAACTTGACAGGTATCGCTCCGGCTCGCCGTGGTGTTCCCCAGATTGAGGTTACATTCGATATCGATGCCAACGGTATTCTGAAAGTATCTGCCAAAGATAAGGCTACCGGCAAGGAACAGGCTATCCGTATCGAAGCTTCCTCTGGCTTGAGCAAAGAAGAAATCGAACGTATGAAAGCCGAAGCATCTGCCAATGCAGAAGCCGATAAGAAAGAACGTGAGAAAGTAGATAAGCTGAATCAGGCAGACAGCTTGATTTTCACTACCGAAAATCAGTTGAAAGACCTTGGCGACAAGATTCCTGCCGACAAGAAAGCTCCTATCGAAGCTGCTCTGCAGAAGTTGAAAGACGCTCACAAAGCTCAAGACTTAGCAGGCATCGATGCCGCAAGTGCTGAATTGCAAACCGCATTCCAAGCCGCAAGTGCTGAAATGTACGCACAGACAGGTGCTCAAGGAGGTGCACAAGCAGGTCCTAACGCTGGTCAGGCAAACAACAGCCAAAGCACAAACAACAAAGACAATGTGCAGGATGCGGATTTTGAGGAAGTGAAGTAAGTATCAGTAAACAACGATAACCAATCATAGGGGAATAGGGTGTAACTCAATGAGTTATGCCCTATTTTATTTTGTCAACGTACCCATTTCCATAATTACGACCCGACTTTAGAGCAGTATCCCTAAAGGCAAAACTGCTACAGCGCGGTAAGCATTCGATAAACTACAAGTTTTAAACCTTTATATACAACAATAGCGACTGTCACTATGAACCTAATAGTTTCAGTCGCTATTATTTTGTTGAACCTATATGTTGCATATGGCATTAGTTGTCAGATACCCCATTTTGTTTTGTCAATATACTTTCCGGATGTTTCAACTTCCATTTGTGTGGAAGCAGAGTAAGCATTCGATAAACTACAGTCATTAAATATCTATATAATGATAGCGACTGTTACTATTGGATTCATAGTGACAGTCGCTATAGTTTTGTTGAACCTGTATGTTGACGTTGTGGT
>NZ_NFKD01000150.1:0-697 GCF_002160215.1 Bacteroides sp. An19
ACACCACCATCAAGACAGCTTATGATTTGGGCGCAAGCTTGAAGAAAATAGGCAAAGTGGAAGTATATCCTAATAATCTGACTAACTGTGCTGTAAATAAGGAATATGTTCCGACTTATTCAACTTCATCTGTTGATGCCAATGCCGTTTACGACTATTGGTTGACTTTTGAACAATCTGCAGACAATCTGAAAGCTGTTCAGCTGTATGGCGCAGAAATCGTTAACGATGGACACTCTTTCAGATATACAAGAGACACAGGTGTAAACAATTCTGTTAAATTGGTCTACAACTATATTTTGATGGACGGAACTGTAGTAGAGGGTGATAAAGCGCCTATATTTACTGCATTGATGCGCGAAGAAATGGCTACAGAACATACTGTAACATTAGAACGCCTGAATGTTCCGATGGATGCAAAATACATTGATGGAAAAGACAACAAAGAATTGACTTGGATTGATAATTGGATTTGGAGTAATAACGGCGAAAAAGTATTTGCGTTGAATACTGAAGCATACTCTTTGACTGAATTGCTTAACGGAATGAGTGATGTAGAAAAAGCAGTATGGAATAGTGCAATTGCAAACAACTCCGTGAAACTGACCGTTATTGGTGGTGAAGGTGACAATAACCAAGATAATGACAATGACGATATGGGTCACAATGTCCGTTATTCTGTTGACACAAAGAACAA
>NZ_NFKD01000151.1:0-679 GCF_002160215.1 Bacteroides sp. An19
TGTCATAAAACACTTCTTTGGTCCGGGTGTCCATGAGCTTCACTTCGTGGTGATAGAAATCATCGCTCTGCTCGTCGAAGGTGAAGTTGAGGATGCCGATGACATATACGGCTTTCAGCTTGTAATTCCATTCCCCTTTCTGTCCCTGTTCGCGAATGGGGAAGGTGGCGTAATACAAGCTTCGGTCCTTGAAGAACTGTTGTTCTCCGCGCTGCATTTCTACCAGTATCTTCTCTCCGTTTTCGTTTTCGCAATACACATCGAACACCGCCTTGCGGTCTGCCTCGCCGGTGCCTAAATGCTCCGTATTGAGGTAGGTCAGGTCTTTCACCACTTCTTTTCCGTGCAGGAGGCTGTTGATGAAGCTGATGAGCAGGTCCTTGTTTATTTCGGTGCCGAACAGTTTCTTGAATCCGAAGTCGGTATAGGGGTTGACGTATCTGTCGCTGAGTTCTCTTCTGTCCATAATTGCCGGTGTTTTAGGAATGTAACGTATGCAAATATAGTGTTTTTTTTGTAATTTGCGAAGACTGATTTTTATTTCCTTATGCCTCTGTCTGTTTGGGCAGAGTCAACCAGCGAGTGCAACATTACGAAATATTTTTGAAAAAGACCTCAGCCGGAGTCGAGAAATTGAGTTTTTCTCTCGGTCTGGCATTAATTTTCTTCCTGATCTTGG
>NZ_NFKD01000153.1:0-590 GCF_002160215.1 Bacteroides sp. An19
ACCAAAGCATGAACGGACGGCATCCCATCATCGTGAGTTGCCGTTATGTGGCATCCGACGGGCGGATATACCTGTTTCACAGCGGTTCTTTCTGGTATGAGAGTTACGAGATAGATCCCAAAAGAAAGGTGCGTGTCTATGTTGACCGCAATAATCCTTTCAATTATTATGTGGATGTTGACAGTGTGGTGGGATGAGAACGGAAAAAAACGTGTTTAAGGCAAATTATCCTTGGCAACCAGCATCAGTTCGCCCGCTTTCTTCATCAGCGTTTCTTCGGATACATCCGCTCCTTCCATAAAGATAACCAAGAGATGGTCGCCCACCAAAGCAAAAACGTTCAGCACACGCCGTCCTCCTGCCTCTGCGCAGGCTAAGGTGTAGTAGGTAATCCATCTCTTGTCTTTCAGCGTCAGCTCCAGGTAGTCCTGCGTTTCATAGATGTCAGGGTGCTCCCGGAACAGGTGGTCCTTGTAACGCATCAGCCTGCCCAGCAACGAAGCCATGTCAAGGGGCGTGGCCTGGTTGAGGGGCGTGTTGCGTGCCGATGCAAGCTTGAAGCCATGTATCCCGACGGAGGCATACAACTC
>NZ_NFKD01000154.1:0-568 GCF_002160215.1 Bacteroides sp. An19
GCCATGCAATTGACCAGCCGCACGTCGGGGTTGGTCTTGAAGGCTGTCTCATAGCCTGCAAAACCGTCGCATTGAAGGTATCCTTTGAAGCGGTATTGGCTTGCCAGTGATTCGATGACTGATCCGGCCCGGGATCCCATGTCATAATGGAAGATGACCAGTTTTTCCATGACAGACCTGACCATCCAGAGGTATTCCTTTTCCGCCTTGTGCTTTCCTCTGTTGATGACCGGGATGGTGGTCTCGTCCGCCTGCACATAGTCGCAAGAGAAAACCTCTTTCTTAAGCGACTCATACAGGGGCTTCAGCAGTTCTACCGTCTTCTTGAACCATCCGTCCAGCGTGCTTTCCGTAAGGCCTTTCAGCCCGAGATGCCTGTATTGCCGTATCTGACGGTAGAACGGGACGTGGTATTCATACTTCTGAAGCAGTATCTCGGCAAGCAGGCTGGTATCAGCGATGCACTTGTCAACAGGCATCAGCGGCATGGGGGCAATCTCCACCCCTTTCTGTCCAGCCGGAGGAAGCATGGTGCTGTCCTTGAGTGCATATTTGGGACGGATGATTT
>NZ_NFKD01000155.1:0-551 GCF_002160215.1 Bacteroides sp. An19
TTCATGTGGATGTGTGAAGACAACATCGTGGAAGTACCATTCGACAAGGAACACCTTTTCGAGCAAATCCTGAGTCCTGCCAATCTTAATCGAGCCTATAAGGCAGTGATTGGTAACAATGGCAGTGGCGGTATCGACAAGATGTCATGTGAACAATTGTTCTCGTGGCTATTAGCCAATAAAGATGCGCTCATTCGTTCCTTGATGGACGGTTCTTACCGTCCGAACCCCGTCAAAAGGGTAGAAATCCCCAAGGACAATGGCAAGATGCGCCTTTTAGGAATCCCCACCGTGGTAGACCGTTTGGTGCAACAAGCCATTAACCAGGTTCTGACCCCTATCTATGAGTGCCAATTCTCGAGGAGCAGCTACGGCTTCCGTCCAAGAAGAGGTTGTCATGACGCACTGCGAGGGGCGCAAGAAATAATCAATGCAGGCTACATATATGTAGTAGACCTTGACCTCGAGCGCTTCTTTGATACCGTTAATCATAGCAAACTCATAGAAATCCTCAGCCGTACTATTAAAGACGGCAGAGTTGTCAGTCTAAT
>NZ_NFKD01000156.1:0-525 GCF_002160215.1 Bacteroides sp. An19
TTTCTATGAGTTTGCTATGATTCACGGTATCGAAGAAGCGCTCGAGGTCAAGGTCTACTACATATATGTAGCCTGCATTGATTATTTCTTGCGCCCCTCGCAGTGCGTCATGACAACCTTTTCTTGGACGGAAGCCGTAGCTTCTCATCGAGAATTGGCACTCATAGATAGGGGTCAGAACCTGGTTAATGGCTTGTTGCACCAAACGGTCTACCACGGTGGGGATTCCTAAAAGGCGCATATTGCCATTGTCCTTGGGGATTTCTACCCTTCTGACGGGGTTCGGACGGTAAGAACCGTCCATCAAGGAAAGGATGAGCGCATCTTTATTGGCTGATAGCCATGAAAACAATTGTTCACATGACATCTTGTCGATACCGCCACAGCCATTGTTACCAATCACTGACTTATAGGCTCGATTAAGATTGGCAGGACTCAGGATTTGCTCGAAAAGGTGTTCATTGTCGAATGGTACTTCCACGATGTTGTCTTCACACATCCACATGAAAGTCTGCACTCCCCCAT